>NZ_JBFAMU010000054.1:0-19224 GCF_040656655.1 Micromonospora sp. NPDC049799 | reverse complement strand
CCCACCCTTCCCTGCCCCCACCCCACCCCGCCCCCGGCCCCGGCCCCGGCCCCGGCCCCGGCCCCGGCCCCGGCCCCCGCGATCTTGCACTTTCGGTCGCCGGTATACGGCTTATAGACCGAAAAGTCGAGGCACAAAGTGCAAGATCGCGCGCGCGCAGGGAGGGCGGGGGGCGAGGGGGGCGGGGGCGAGGGGCGGGGCGGGTTCAGGGCGCGTAGCGGCGGGTCACGTCGGCGCGGGTCGGCATCGCGGTGGCGCCGCCGGGTGACTCACACACCAGGCCGGCGACCCGCAGCGCGTACGCCACCCGTTCGGTCCAGCCGGCGGCGTCGGCCGGTTCGCCGTCGACGAGAAGGTCCGCCACGAGCGCGCCCATCACCGAATCCCCCGCCCCGGTGGCGTCCACCGCGGCGACCTTCGGCGCGGGTACGCGTACCGGGTCGGCACCGGCGGCGGCGACGACCGCTCCGGCCGCGCCGAGGGTGACCACGACGGTCGCCGCGCCGAGTTCCCGCAGGTACGCGGCGACGCCCTCGACCGGTTCACCCGGGTAGAGCAGGCCGGCGTCGGCGGTGCTCAGTTTGACCAGGTGCGCCCCGGCGGCGAACTCGGCCACCACCGCACGCAGCCCGGCCAGCGCCTCGGGACCGTCCAGCAGCCGCAGGCGCACGTTGGGATCGAAGACCCGCAGCCCGGTGGCGAGCGACCAGGCCCGGCGCGCGGCGTCCAGCGTGGCCGGCCGGAGCAGCACGATCGAGCCGCAGTAGAGCACGTCGGCGCCGGCCACCAGGTCCGGGTCCAGATCGTCGGCGGTGAGCAGGGCGTACGAGGGTGGTTCGCCGTAGAACCGGAAGTCCGGCTCGGCGTCCACGAAGGTGGCCACCGCCAGGGCGGTCGGCGCGGGCACGGTGACGGCGCCGGACAGGCCGACACCCGTGTCGGCGAGGAAGCCCCGGATGCGCCCGGCCAGCGCGTCGTCGCCGAGAGAGCCGACGAACTGCACGTCCCCGCCGAGCCGGGCGACCGCGACGGCCACGTTGAGCGGCCCACCACCGACGGCCTGCCGGTAGACCGGCTCGCCGTCGTACTCGGTGTCGAGCAGGTCGACCAGCGCCTCGCCGAGCACCACCGCGTATCCCATCCCGGTCCTTTCGTCGTCGGTCCGCCGCGCCCTCGCCGGTCCGGTCGTGCCGGCGCGGACGAGGAGCGCCGACAACACCGTATTGGGGTACTGCGGCGGACGCGAGGCGAACACCGGGGCCCGGCCCCGCGCATAGAGCAACGCCTATTGCATCGTGGCCGCGACACGTGGTGGGATGGCGCATGCCGGGCGGTACGGGGGCTGTCGTACCGCCGGCGCCGGGTGCACCGCGAGGGCTGCGGTCCGCGAGGCGGACCGCCGACGGCGTACGCCCGCTCCAGGGGCCGCGCGCCGTGACCGTCGTGACCGCCCGTCGCCGTGGGACGGCCTTCGTGCCAAGCCCGCGCGCGTGATGTCGCGGGGCGATGCCGTCCCCGCGAGTCAGGAGAACCCGTGTCCCACCGTTCCCGTACGGCCGCGCTGCTCACCGCGGCCGCGACCCTGCTGGTGGGCGCCGTCGCGCTCACCACCGGCTCCGAGCCGGCCGCCGCGCACGGCGCCGCCATGACCCCGGGCAGCCGGACCTTCCTGTGCTGGAAGGACGGCCTCACCGGCACCGGCGAGATCCGGCCGAACAACCCGGCGTGCTCCGCCGCGGTGGCCCAGAGCGGCGCGAACTCGCTCTACAACTGGTTCAGCGTGCTCCGCTCCGACGCCGGCGGGCGCACCGTCGGCTTCATCCCCGACGGCAAGCTGTGCAGCGGCGGCAATCCCGGCTACAGCGGGTACGACCTGGCCCGCACCGACTGGCCGTTGACCCACCTGACCGCGGGGTCCCGGCTGGACTTCAAGTACAGCAACTGGGCCCACCACCCGGGCACGTTCTACTTCTACGTGACCAAGGACAGCTGGAGCCCGACGCGCCCGCTGGCCTGGAGCGACCTGGAGGAGCAGCCGTTCCTGACGGTGACCAACCCGCCGCAACGCGGAGCGGTGGGCACCAACGAGGGCCACTACTACTTCAGCGGCACCCTGCCGGCGAACAAGTCCGGGCGGCACATCATCTACTCCCGGTGGGTCCGCTCGGACAGCCAGGAGAACTTCTTCGGCTGCTCGGACGTCGCCTTCGACGGGGGCAACGGTGAGGTCACCGGCGTCGGGCCGGGCGGCGGTACGCCGGCGCCCACCACCCCGGCACCGACTACGCCGGCACCGACCACTCCCCCGCCGACGACTCCGGCACCGACCACCCCGCCCCCGACCACGCCGCCGCCGCACAGCGGTGACTGCATGGCCGTCTACAAGGTGGTCAACTCCTGGCCCGGGGGCTTCCAGGGCGAGGTGACGGTCATGAACCACACCAAGTCGACCTGGTCCGGCTGGACGGCGACCTGGACGTGGCCCAGCGGTCAGACCATCACCAACGCGTGGAACGGCACGCTGAGCGGCTCGGGGTCGTCGGTCACGGTGACCAACGCCGCCTGGAACGGCACCCTCGCCCCCGAGGGCACGACGACGTTCGGCTTCACGGCGAACGCCACCACCAACACCCTGCCCACGGTGAGCTGCACCGGCCGCTGACCGGCCCCCCGTGTCAAGACGATCAAGGGGTTTGCGTCGCCGGGAACCGTTCCGGTGACGCAAACCCCTTGATCAACGCGGGCAGGCGCGGGCGGGCGCGGGCGGGCGCGGGCGGGCGCGGGAGGCGCGAGCCGGTTCTCAGCGGACCATGCTGCCGACCACCGGCTTGGTGAGCAGGGCGGACTGGTTGCGCTGGATACCCGGGTCGAGGGTCTTCGCCACGAAGATGGCGTGCCAGATGCAGAAGATCAGCACGGTCCAGACCTTGCGGGAGTGGTCGGCCTCCTCCCGCTTGTGCTCGTCCAGCAGGCGCAGCGCGTACGACAGGTCGAGCAGGTCGCCGGCACCGGAGGTGCTCAGCACGTGCCGGGCCCACTCGTACATCTCGCCGCGCAGCCACACCCGGGTCGGGGTCGGGAAGCCCAGCTTCTTCCGGTTGACGATGGCTGGCGGCACCACGCCCTGGAGGGCCTGGCGCATGGCGTACTTGGTGGCGTCCGAGCGCGGCGGCAGCTTGAGGTCCACCGGGATCTTCGCCGCCACGTCGAAGACCTCACGGTCCAGGAAGGGCACCCGCACCTCCAGCGAGTGCGCCATCGAGATCCGGTCGGCCTTGACCAGGATGTCGCCGCGCAGCCACGTGTAGAGGTCGACGTACTGCATCTTGGTGACGTCGTCCAACTCGGTGCACTCGGCGTAGATCGGCGCGGTCACGTCGGTGTAGCGGACCGAGGGGTCGTAGCGCCGCAGCAGGTGCTGCTTCTCCTCCTCGGTGAACATCCGGGCGTTGCCGTAGTAGCGCTGCTCGAGCGGGGTGGTGCCGCGCTCCAGGAAGCTCTTGCCCTTCACGCCCTGCGGGATCGCCTTCGAGACCGCCCGCAGGCCCTTCTGCACACCGCCCGGAAGGCCGTTGACGCTGCTCAGGGAGAGCGGCTCCCGGTAGATGGTGTACCCGCCGAAGAACTCGTCGGCACCCTCGCCGGAGAGGACCACCGTGACGTGCTCGGCGGCCTTCTTGGCCACGAAGTAGAGCGGCACCAGGGCCGGGTCGGCGACCGGGTCGTCCAGGTGCCAGACGATCTTCGGCAGCGCGTCGATCATGTCCTGCGGCCCGATCTTCGTCGGGATCGTGGTCACGTCGAGGTGGCGCGCCGACTCCTGGGCGACGTCGATCTCCGAGTACCCGGGGACGTCGTAGCCGACCGTGAACGTGAGGATGTTCGGGTTGAACTCGCGCGCGAGCGCGACCACGGCGGTCGAGTCGATGCCGCTGGAGAGGAACGAGCCGACCGGCACGTCGGAGCGCATGTGCATGCGTACGCTCTCGCGCAGCGTCTCCCGGATCTCGTGGTAGAGGCGCTGCTCGTCGTCGACCGGCGCGGGCCGGAACACCGGCCGGTACCACCGGCGCACGTCGATGCGACCGCCCGGCGTCCAGGTCAGGTACTCGCCGGAGCCGATCCGGCTGATGCCCTTGTGCAGGGTGCCGGGCTCGGGCACGTACTGCAGGGTGAGGTAGTGGCTCAGGTTCGCGGTGTCGACGCCGGCGTCGCCGACGTAGTTCGACTGCGCGAAGGGCAGCAGCGCCTTCTTCTCCGACGCCAGGTAGAGGCCGTCCTGCGTCTCCAGGTAGTGCAACGGCTTGATGCCGAAGTAGTCCCGGCCGCCGAACGCCTTGCGCTCCTGCCGGTCCCAGATGACGAAGGCGAACATCCCCCGCAGCCGGGTCAGCACCCGCTCGCCCCAGTAGTGGTAGCCGGCGACGATCACCTCGCCGTCACCCGCGGTGGCGAACTGGGCACCGTAGTCCCGGACCAGCTCGTCGCGCAGTTCGATGTAGTTGTAGATCTCGCCGTTGAACGTCAGCAGGTAGCGGCCGCCCGCGTAGGGCAGCGGCTCGTGGCTGGAGGCGACGTCGATGATGGCCAGCCGCTTGTGCGCGAACACCCCGTCCGCGTACCGGCCGGAGGCGTCGCCGACCACCTCGACCCCCGTCTCGTCGGGGCCGCGGTGGTGCAGGCATTCCAACGCCCCGGCGATGTTGTCGCGGTGGGCGGCGGCGTCGCCGCGCGCACTGAAGAAGGCCAGGAGTCCGCACATGGTGGTCATCTTTCCACGCGGGGCGGATCGGACGTCGCGGGCGTCCGGAGATAGTGCGGCCGCCCGCGCCGTCCTCGGTGGGAGCGTCGCGCGGTACCGTCGGGACCAGCAGCGGATCACGGAGGGAGCGGCGCATGACCGAGGATCGCACCGACAGCACGCCGGCGGACGGCACCGAGTCGCACGACCCGGACTTCCCGGAGGCGTTCCTGGCGTTCATGCGGCAGGGCTGGCGGGACACCACCCTGCCGGTCGGCCCGCGTCCCGAGGTGCCGAACTACGCCAAGCGCCGGGCCGCGCTCTCGGCGGCCTTCCCGGGCGAGACCCTGGTGATCCCCACCGGCGGCGAGAAGGTACGCGCCAACGACACCGACCACCCGTTCCGGCCGGGCAGCGACTTCGCGTACCTGACCGGCGACCACGACCCGGACAGCGTGCTGGTGCTGCGCCCGAACGGCTCCGGCCACGACGCCGTGCTCTACATGCGGCCCCGGTCCTCCCGGCAGACCGACGAGTTCTTCCGCAGTCGGCACGGCGAGCTGTGGGTCGGGCGGCGGCACACCCTGCCCGAGAAGTCGACCGAGCTGGGCCTGCCGACCGCCGACCTGACCGAGCTGGACGGGGCGCTGGCCGACCTGGCCCCGGGGCGTACGCGGGTGTTGCGCGGTTTCGACGCCCGGGTGGACGGGGCGGTACGTCCGTTCGACGGCGTCCGCGCCGAGGGGCAGCCGGCCCGCGACCGGGAACTGGCGATCGCGATCTCGGAGATGAAGCTGGTCAAGGACGAGTGGGAGATCGCCCAGCTCCAGGACGCCGTCGACGCCACCGTCCGGGGCTTCGAGGACGTGGCTCGGGTGCTGCCGGCCGACCGGGCCGTCTCCGAGCGGCTGCTGGAGGGGATCTTCGCGCTGCGGGCGCGGCACGACGGCAACGAGGTCGGCTACAACTCGATCGTCGGTGCCGGCGAGCACGCGACGATCCTGCACTGGGTGCACAACAACGGCGTCACCCGTCCGGGTGACCTGCTGCTGATGGACATGGGCGTGGAGAACCGCCACCTCTACACCGCCGACGTGACCCGGGTGGTGCCGGTCAACGGCCGTTTCACCCCGCTCCAGCGCCAGGTGTACGACATCGTGCACGCCTCGCAGCAGGCCGGCATCGACGCGATCAAGCCCGGGGTGAAGTTCAAGGACGTGCACCTGACCTGCATGCGGGTGCTCGCCGAGGGGCTGGCCGACCTGGGCCTGCTGCCGGTGAGCGTGGACGAGGCGATGGACGAGAAGAGCACCGTCTACCGTCGTTGGACGCTGCACGGCTTCGGCCACATGCTCGGCCTCGACGTGCACGACTGCTCCAACGCCCGCAAGGAGATGTACCGGGACGGCGAGCTGGGCGAGGGCTACGTGCTGACCGTCGAGCCGGGCCTCTACTTCCAGCCGGAGGACGAGCTGGTCCCCGAGGAGCTGCGCGGCGTCGGCGTCCGGATCGAGGACGACATCCTCGTCACGGCCACCGGTGCGGTGAACCTCTCCGCCGGCCTCCCCCGCGCCGCCGACGAGGTGGAGACCTGGCTGGCCGAGCAGCGCGAGGCGGGTCCGCGCCTGCCCGGCTGAGCCCCTTTCGCGTACGACCACTGCGGCGGGTCCCGCCGCCGGTGCCCGCGACCTTCGCGTCGTTACGGCACCGGTGGCGGGACCCGTCGCTGTCTGTCGTGCCTGGCACCGCGCGGTGTCTCCACGAACCGAGGACCAGGTCCTCCCTCGTCAGGGCAAATGTGTGATTCATTCTCAAACGCCCGCATCGTGAGGATCGCTCTCATACGGTGTGCATCAGAGGCTGCAACCGACTTGTAGCTGGTCGCGCCCCTTTGGGCGACCTGAACCTTTGGTAGCGGAAAGGGCGGAAGGCTCTGATGTCCAACGACGTAACGACTCCGGACGGCGGAGGCCCCGTGGCCGCACCGTCAACAAGACGACGAAAGTTGTGGGTGGCCACCGGCGTGGCCGGGTTGACCGGCGTGGTGGGCCTGGCAGCGCTGGGTGGCGTGGCGGCTCGGGACGACGAGTCGCCGGACGGGCAGCGGCAGTCTGACTCGCCGGCGGCCACGGCCCGGCAGAACGTCTCCGACGCCGGCCCGGCCGCCGACAAGGCCGACGAATCGGGGGCGGACAAGGGCGGCGAGGACTGGTCCGGCGCCGACTGGCAGGGCAGGGACGGCAAGGGCAGGGACGGTCGGGACAAGGACGACTACGGTCCGGCCAAGGAGGTCCCGTGTGACACCGACGTGCTGGTCGAGGCGGTGAACCGGGCCAACGAGGACAACGGTGGCGTGTTCAAGCTCGCCAAGGACTGCGAGTACAAGTTCACCGAGCAGACCGACAACAACGCCTTCCCCGCCATCGACGAGCGGATCGTCCTGATCGGCCACAACTCGAAGCTCGTCCACGACGGCTCCGAGCTGTTCCGGTTCTTCGAGGTCCTCTCCGGCGGCGACCTGACCCTCAAGGACCTCACCCTCAAGGGCGGCCAGGTCACCGGCCCCCCGCCGCTGACCACCGGCGAGGACGGCGGCGCCCTGCTCGTGCAGGAGGGCGGCCAGGCCACCCTCAAGCACACCAAGCTGGTCGACAACCGGGCCACCGGCACCGGCAACAGCGGCCGGGGTGGCGCCATCGCCAACTTCGGTGACGTCGACATCTACGACAGCAAGCTCGCCAACAACCACGCCCGCGGCGTCGGCGAGAGCGGCGGCAGCGGCGGCGCCATCTACAACGAAGGCAAGCTCACCGTCAAGGACACCGAGATCACCCACAACACCGCCACCGGCACCCCCGGTGCGGCCGGCGGCCACGGCGGCGGCATCGCCAACGAAGACGACGGCACCGCCACCATCGCCTACAGCCAGATCACCAACAACAAGGCCGGCAACGACGGCGGCGGCATCCACAACGACGACGACGCCCGCCTCACCGTCACCCGCACCAAGATCGCCGGCAACGTCGCCTGCGACGACGGCGGCGGCATCTGGAACGACGACAGCGCCGAGCTGACCCTGGAGTACGTGTTCGTCGTCGGCAACAAGGCCACCGACGACGGCGGCGGGCTCTTCCACGACAGCGGCGCCGTCGTGAAGGTCGAGCACAGCAAGTTCCTAGACAACGTCGCCGGCGACAACGGCGGCGGCATCTACAACGGCGAGCGGATGAACGTGTCCGACACCGAGTTCAAGGGCAACCACGCCGAAGAGGGCGGGGCCATCTACAACGAGACCGACGGCGTCCTGACGATCCACCGCAGCACGATCGTCTACAACTTCGCCGCCGCGCGGGGCACCGCCACCACCGGCGCCGGAGGCATCTTCAACGCCAACGGCACGGTCACCCTCGACGACAAGACCACCATCAAGAAGAACGAACCCCGCAACTGCGTCGACGTCCCCGGCTGCGCCAACTGAACCACCACATAACCGAAGGGATCCCTTCCCCCGTACGCGGAGGAAGGGATCCCTTCTGTCCGCCACCCCGGGATCCCACGGCGCCCCCGGCCCGCTTGTGCCGCGCGGCACGCCCGTCCGAACCGTCCCGACTTGAGGTGGAGTTACCTCTAACGTGGGCATCTCTCGGATATGCCCTTGAAGAGAGAAACATTCTCATACGGTGGGTCTCAGCAGCTACAACCGATTTGTAGCCAGGGAAGCTCGCCATCGCGGAGTGACCCTGTCTGGTACGAGGAGAGAGCAGAGAGCTCCGATGTCCAACTACCTTCGCAGAAACACCGAGAACACCGCGCCGAAGAGCCGGCGCAAACTGTGGCTCGCCACCGGTGTCGCCGGCCTGACCGGCGTTGTCAGCCTCGCGGGCGTTGCGGCCGCGACCACCGCGGGGGCGGCCGGCCCGGACCTGGCCAACCTGAAGTGGTCCACCGCCGAGCAGGTCGCCAGGGACGGCTCCGCCGGAGACGCAGGCGAGGCCGACAAGGGTCACGAGGGCCAGAAGGGCCGGGACGACCGCGGCGGCCAGGAGTCCGGCGACAAGGACTGGCAGGGCAAGGACGGTGGCAACTGGTCCGGCAAGGACGACAAGGACTGGCACGGCAAGGACGACAAGGGTAAGGACGGTCGGGACAAGGACGACTACGGTCCGGCCAAGGAGGTCCCGTGTGACACCGACGTGCTGGTCGAGGCGGTGAACCGGGCCAACGAGGACAACGGTGGCGTGTTCAAGCTCGCCAAGGACTGCGAGTACAAGTTCACCGAGCAGACCGACAACAACGCCTTCCCCGCCATCGACGAGCGGATCGTCCTGATCGGCCACAACTCGAAGCTCGTCCACGACGGCTCCGAGCTGTTCCGGTTCTTCGAGGTCCTCTCCGGCGGCGACCTGACCCTCAAGGACCTCACCCTCAAGGGCGGCCAGGTCACCGGCCCCCCGCCGCTGACCACCGGCGAGGACGGCGGCGCCCTGCTCGTGCAGGAGGGCGGCCAGGCCACCCTCAAGCACACCAAGCTGGTCGACAACCGGGCCACCGGCACCGGCAACAGCGGCCGGGGTGGCGCCATCGCCAACTTCGGTGACGTCGACATCTACGACAGCAAGCTCGCCAACAACCACGCCCGCGGCGTCGGCGAGAGCGGCGGCAGCGGCGGCGCCATCTACAACGAAGGCAAGCTCACCGTCAAGGACACCGAGATCACCCACAACACCGCCACCGGCACCCCCGGTGCGGCCGGCGGCCACGGCGGCGGCATCGCCAACGAAGACGACGGCACCGCCACCATCGCCTACAGCCAGATCACCAACAACAAGGCCGGCAACGACGGCGGCGGCATCCACAACGACGACGACGCCCGCCTCACCGTCACCCGCACCAAGATCGCCGGCAACGTCGCCTGCGACGACGGCGGCGGCATCTTCAACAACGACGACGCTCACATGCTGCTCGAGTACGTCATCATCGCCGAGAACAAGGCCACCGACGACGGCGGCGGCCTCTTCCACGACAGCGACAACATCGCCACCGTCAAGTACGCCAAGTTCATCGACAACGTCGCCGGCGACAACGGCGGCGGCATCTTCAACGGCGACACCCTGAACCTCTTCGACAGCGAGTTCAAGGGCAACCACGCTGAGGAAGGCGGCGCCATCTACAACGACAACAACGCCGTCCTCACCGTCCGCAACAGCACGATCGTCTACAACTTCGCCGCCGAGCGTGGCACCGCCACCAGCGGAGCCGGCGGCATCTTCAACAGCAACAACGGCACCGTCAACCTCGACGACAAGACCGTCATCAAGAAGAACGAACCCCGCAACTGCGTCAGGGTCCCCGGCTGCGCCAACTGAACCGGTGACACGATGAACAGCCGGAACGACACCGGCTGACGCGACAAGAACGACCGGCCCCCTTCCGCTGGAGCGGAAGGGGGCCGGATCGTCTGCGGCTACTTCTGGACGAACACCGCCACGCTGCGGGCCGGCACGCTGAACGTGCCGCTCGCCCGGTCGAAGGAGGCCGTCCGCAGCACCGGGTCGGCGCTGTTGCGCAGCACCGGGTGCAGCGCCACGTCCGCACCGCGCAGCCCGCCGAGGCGCTGCGTCGCCGTCTCCGGGGTGGCGTTGAAGACGACCGTCACCGACTTCCACCGCCGGTCCAGGCCGCGACCGTCGAGCGTCATGGTGAGTACGCCCGGCGTCTCCGCCGTACCGGACAGCGGGAAGGCAACCCGCTTCTGCACCTGGTCCGCGGTGGTGAGCCCGAAGACCGGCGAGGACGCCCGGATCTTCAGCAGCTCGGCGTACCGGGCGTTGGTGGTGTTGATCGCCGCGCAGTCCGGCACCAGCTTCGCATCGGCCAGCAGCGGCTTGGCGTACGGCCACTTGTCCTTGTTGTCCTGCTCCGGCGGAAGGCCGGCGCCGAACCCGTTGCCCTGTGCGCAGTCCCAGCGGATCTGGTTGAACCAGTCCCCCGAGTTGTACGAGTTGCGGTCCAGCGACTTGGAGCGCAGCCGCTCCGTGCCGGTGGTGACGAACCCGGTGCCCTGCCCCATGACGACCGTGCTGAGCGCGAGCACCTGCATCCGCGCCCGGTCCGCCGCCGAGGTGTCCTGCGGCAGCTTGTACGCCAGCGCGTCGTACAGGATCTCGTTGTCGTGCGCGTCGACGTAGGTGACCGCCTCGCCCGGGGCGGCGGTGTAGCCGGCCGGGGAGCCGTTGTAGTCGACCTGGGCGCCGGTGATCCGCTTGCCGGAGGAGTCGGTGAAGCGGTACCCGGCCAGGTTGCCGGTCAGCCCGACCTTGATGAGGTCGTGCTGGTGCAGCAGCCGCTCGCGCTGCTGCTCGGCGTTGCCGTTGATCTCGTCGCCGTTTCCGTCGGTGAGGAGACCGGAGGCGAAGCCCTGCAGGCGCGGGTTCGCGTCGAACGGGCCGCCGCCGCGCACCGCGTCGCGGAGCCGGTCGTTGAAGGTGCCGATGCCGGTGCCGGCCATGTTGAGCTGGGTGGCCTGCACGAACCGGGCGTCGTTGGCGACCTCGCCGAAGTTCCACCCCTCGCCGTAGAGCAGGATCGACTTGCCGTCGACCCCGTCCCGGGCCAGCGTCAGCTCGTTCAGCGCCTTGCGGACGGCCAGGATGTTCGCCTTCGGGTGGTGACCCATCAGGTCGAACCGGAAGCCGTCCACCTTGTACGCCTTCGCCCAGGTGACCAGCGAGTCGACCACCAGCTTGCCCATCATCGCGTTCTCGGGCGCGGTGTTGGCGCAGCAGGTGGAGTTGGCGACCGTGCCGTCGTCGAGCAGGCGGTGGTAGTAGCCGGGCACCACCTGGTCGAGCACCGACTTCGGGTCGGTGCCGGAGGCCGACGTGTGGTTGTAGACGACGTCCATGACGACCCGCATCCCGGCGCCGTTGACGCCGGCGACCATCTGCCGGAACTCGGTGGTCCGGGCCGCGCCCTCCGGGTCGACGGCGTAGCCGCCCTCGGGGACGGTGTAGTGCAGCGGGTCGTACCCCCAGTTGTAACCGTCCTTCTCGGCCACGGCCGCGACGCACTTCTGCTGCTCGTCGGAGTCCGGCGGCAGCTTCGCCAGGTCACAGGCGGGCTGCTGCTGGTCGGCCCGGCGCTCGGGGATCGTGGCGAAGTCGAACGCCGGCAGCAGGTGCAGGTGGGTGACCCCGGCGTCGCCGAGGGCCCGCAGGTGCTTCATGCCCGCCGTGCCCGGGTCGGTGAAGGCGGCGAAGGTGCCCCGCCGCTCCGCCGGCACGGTGGTGTCGGCGATGGAGAAGTCGCGCACCGACAGCTCGGAGATCTGCACCTTCGTCGACGGCACGGCCGCCGGCTTGCGCAGTTTCGCCCAGCCGGCCGGCGCGAGCGCCGGGTCGGCCAGGTCGACGATCTGGCTGTGCGTGGAGTTCGGCGCGAGGGCCACCGAGTACGGGTCGGTCACCGCCGCGGTGACGACCTTCTGCGCCACCGGCTGCCAGGCCTCCACCTGGTAGCGGTAGTACTTCCCGGCCCAGGCGCGGTTTCCGCGTACCGACCAGACGCCGGTGCGGTCGTTGCGGCTCATCGCCACGGTCTTCGGCTCCGCGGTCGGCGAGTCGAAGAGCTGGAGCGACACGGTCCGGGCGGTGGGCGCCCAGACCGCCAGGGTCGGAACCCGCCCGGCGAACGTCGGGCCGAGGCGCGCCTCGGTCGCCGCCGCGTAGACGTCGTCCAGCACGCCCGGGATCTGCACGCCGGTGGCGGAGAGCAGGCCGCCCTGGGCGTCCCGCTCGGTCACCACGAGCTGCCCGCGCAGGGCCGCCGGCACCTTGGCCAGGTCCCGCCGGTCCAGCGTGAAGCTCTGGTACGCCCACAGGTGCGGGAACGTCGCACGCTGGGCCTCGGTGAGCCCGTTGCGCTGCGCCCGCAGCGGAATCGTGGTGTACGTGCCGCTCAGCTCGCCGTCGGCCAGGGTCACCCCGCCGGTCGGCGCGGCCACGAGGGCGTACGTCTTGCCGTCGGTCGGCCCGGTCTGCCAGGCGACCGTCGAGCGGTCGATCCAGTGCGCCTTCTGCTTGGTGACGTCGAGGTCCTTCGCCGTGCCGGTGGTGGTCGCCGGCAGCAGCCGACCACGCGTGCCGGCGAGCAGCCACACCTCGCGGCCGGCGCTCGCGAAGTCGAGTCGCTGGTCCTCGGGCAGGTCCTTCTCGTCTCCCTTGTGGATGATGTAGCTCAGCCCGGTCGCCCCGGCCGACAGCGGCACCTCGAAGACCGCGCCGAAGGCGTCGACCCTGGCCGGCGCGAGGGGCTTGGCCCAGTCGGTCGGGTTGGCGGCGCCGTCCCAGAGGTGCAGGCCCCAGCCATCGTAGTTGCCGTCGGCCCGGCGGTAGTGGATGAGCGCCGTGCCCTCGGCGACCGGCGGGTCCGGCTCGCCGGTGGCCGCCTGCCGGGTCGGGTGCATGGTCGGGTCGCCCTGCTTGAGCCAGATCTCGCCGGTCTTCGTCACGTCGACCGTACGGTCCTGCTCGACGTCCTTGTTCCCGTTCTTGTCGACCACCAGGAAGCCGACGGACTTCGCGCCCGGCTTGAGCTTCACCCAGGCGAACCGGCCGTAGGAGTCCTCACCGGCGAACGGCTGGCCCTTGGGCCACTCGGTCGCGTACGCCGGGTCGATGTCGCCCCAGGTGTACAGGCCCCAGTCGTCGTACCCGCCGGCGGGCCGCTGGTAGTGCACGACCAGCCACTCGCGGGACTGCCCCTGCTCGGGGGTGCCGACGGTGGCGGTGGACCGGGCGGTGGCGGTACGACCCTTGCCGTCCCGCACCACGGCCTTGTACTCGATCTTCGTCCCGCCGGCCAGGCCGGTCAGGTCGTGGTGCACGGTGTACGGGGCCCGGTCGGCGGCGCCGAGCAGGGTCCACTTCCCGCCGGCGACCCGGGCGGCGAACGTGACGGTGGCCAGCGGGTCGCCGGTCACCTGGGCCGTGACGGCGGCCTTGGTGGCGACCGGGGCGTCCGGGGCCGGGGCGCTGATGGTGATGGTCGGGTTGCCGGAGGGCGTCGCGATCGGCGTGCCGGCCCGGTGCACCACCGCCGACAGCGGCGGAACGGTCAGGGTCAGCTTGCCGTCACCGGCCGCGACCGGCGTGGCGGTGCCCCCGTAGATGCCGGTGAAGGTGGCGCCGGCCGACCAGGTGTCAACGGTGACCGTCTGCGGGGTGTCCGCGTTGTTCACCGCGACCACGTACTCGGTGCGCTGCTTCGGGTCCACGCGGGAGAAGGCGAAGACGCCGGCCCCGTCGGCGGCGTGCCGGGTGACCTGGACACCGTCGCGCAGGGCCGGGTGCGCCTGCCGCAGCTTGCCCAGCTCGGCAATGGCGCGGTACAGCGGGTGCTGCGGGTCGAACTGGTCGACGGCGTGCGTCCGGTCGGTGCCGAGCAGGTCGTCGTCGAGGTAGTCCGGGGTCTTCGACGCGAACATGTCCTGCCGGGCGTCCTTGTCCCCGCCGGGCCCGGTGAAGCCCTGCTCGTCGCCGGAGTAGACGACCGGCTGGCCGCGGGTGAGGAACATCAGCTCGTGGGCGAGCTGGTCCCGCCGCAGGTGGGTGGCGGGGTCGCTGCCGCCGGAGGCGATGAACGAGCCGATCCGGCCCATGTCGTGGTTGCCGAGGAAGGTCGGCAGCCGACCCGCGTCGGTGTCCCGCGCGTGGTAGAGGTCGTCGCGGGCGTACACGTCGGCGAGGGCCTTCGCGGAGCCACCGCCGGCGGTGTAGCCGCGGGCCGCCTCCTGGAACGAGAAGTCGAGGGTGGCCGGCAGGCCGCCGCGCCGGACGTACGTCGAGGTCACCTCCTGGTCGGAGCTGTAGACCTCGCCGAACATGAAGAAGTCCTTCTTGCCGGCGCGCTCGGCCGTGCGCTCGATGCCCTGGCTGAACTGCGGCCAGAAGTCGAGGTTGGCGTGCTTCACCGTGTCCAGCCGGAAGCCGTCGACGCCGGTCTTCGCGATCCAGTCGCCGTAGACCTTGGTCAGCCCGCGCACCACCTCGGGACGCTCGGTCCAGAGGTCGTCGAGGCCGAAGAAGTCGCCGTACTCGCTGTTCTCACCGGCGAAGGTGGAGTCGCCCCGGTTGTGGTACATGGTCGGGTCGTTGAGCCACGCCGGGACCTTGACCTTCGCGTCGGCGGGGGTCTCGAACGTCGGCGTGTACGGGAACGACGTCGTGTCCACGTCCGGGAAGTCCCGGGTGCCGTCGGCGTAGTTGCGGTCCTCGAAGGCCCGTCCCCGCGCGTCGGTGTACGGCGACGTCTTCTTGTCGACGTAGGTGTACGTGTCCTCGGCGTACTTGATGACGTCGGCGGTGTGGTTGACGATGACGTCGAGGTAGACCTTGATGCCGCGCTGGTGGGCGAGCTTGACCAGCTTCTTCAGGTCCTCGTTGGTGCCGAAGTGCGGGTCGACCTGGGTGAAGTCGGTGATCCAGTAGCCGTGGTAGCCGGCCGAGACGTCGTCGCCGCTGCCCTGGACCGGGCGGTTCTTGAAGACCGGGGCCAGCCAGATGGCGGTGGTGCCCATGCCCTCGATGTAGTCGAGCCGGTCCATGACGCCCTTGAGGTCGCCACCGTGGTAGAAGCCCTTGTCCGCCGGGTCGAGACCGGTCTTGAGACGGTCGCCGGACAGGCCGCCCCGGTCGTTGCGCGGGTCGCCGTTGGCGAACCGGTCGGGCAGGACGAAGTAGAACTGCTCGGCTCGGGCCTTGTTCTCGGCGGCCCGGAGCAGGGCCTCGGCCGAGGGCTCCGAGCGCCACTGGGTGGCGCCGGCGAGCGCATTGGTGTCGGCGACCCGGTCGCTGGCATCGGCGCTGATCTGGTTCACGGCGACCGGGGCGCCGACGAGGGTGAGGGTGAGCAGGGAGACGAGGGCTAGCCAAGCTTTGCGCGGTATCGGCGGCGGTTTCATCGACGGCCTTCCTCTGGTCGCTGATTCGCCCGCACGCTAGCCCTTGCCGAAACATTCTGCAATACCTTGCAAACCGAGTCGCAACAAAGCAGGCTCCTTGCAGACACCTTGCTATGCCGCGCACCGCGCCACGACGGCGCATTCGTCCGGAGTGGACCGCTCAGCGGCAGGCGAAACCGTCGACGGTGCAGCTCGCGGGGCGGGTGTCGGCGCGCTCGATGTGGAACCGCAGCGGCGCGGTGCCGCCCGGCGGCACATCGGCACCGCTGCGGTACGTGAAACCACCGTCGGCTGCGCTCCACGTCCCCTGCGGCTGTCCCTCGACCCAGGCGGTCACGAGCCGGCCCCCCGGAAAGGCGAGCGCGGCGGTCCATCCGCGGTCGGTCGACGCGCCGTTGCTGATCAGGACCTCGGCGATGAACCCGCCGTCGAACGTCTCCATCACCCGGTACCGCCCGGTGACCGGCGGCGGCTCGGGCGCGGGCGCGACCGGTCGCACCGAGGGCGTACCGGCGCCACCGGCACCGGACGGAGCGGCCGAAGCGGACGGAACGGCCGCGGCGGTCGTCGGCAGGACCGTGGCACGCGGCGACAGCCCCGGTCGGATCGCCGCCGTCGGAGTCGGGACACCGGGGCGGACCGACGACGGCGACAGGTCCGGCAGCAGCATCGGTGGCGCGGGATCCGGTCGCGGGCCGCCGTCGGAACCGCGCCCCCGGTACGCACCCAGCGCGACGACCAGCAGCACCACCATGACGAGGACGCCGATCAACACGACCAACCACGGCGAGGACGCGATCGCGGTGGTCGTGGGGGACGACTGACGGGCTCGGCGCGTACCGGACATGTCTCTCCTCACCGGGTTGTCCGGGAAGAGTAACGAGCACCGGCCATGTCGGACAGTGCCCACCGAATCACGGGTGGGTGGGCCCTCAGCCGACCGCGCAGTCGGCCCCGTTCACCGTGCACTGGTCCGGGCGGTCCCAGGTGCCGATGCGGCTGATCCGTAGCCCCACCGTCTCGGTGTCCCCCGCGCCGAGTGCACGCGTGCCGCGCAGCACGTACGAGCCGGAGCCGTCGGCGGATACGGATATCCCGGACTCGGCGGAGGCCTGGAATCCCTTGACGTTGCCGCTGAAGTAGAGCTCCACCCGCCAGTCCCGGGCCGCGTCGGAGCCGTTGCGGACCAGCAGCGACGCCTCGAACGAGTTCCGGTCGTTGTCCCCCGCCCGGTACCGCGCGGTCACCCGGCCGGCGGCGGCCGGCGGTCCGGTGGCGGCCAGGACGTCGGGAGTGCGGGAGACGGACGACGCCGAGGGGGTGGCGGTGGGACGCGTGGGGGTGGCGGCGGTCGGTGTGGGACTCGGCGTGGCGGTGACTGCGGCCGTGGCGGCCAGCGTCGGCAGGACCATCGGCGGCGCGGGCGGCGGCACCGGCTGCCGCTCCGGACCACGGAACGACAACAGGGCCACCAGCAGGAGGCCGACCAGCAGCACCACACCGAGCAGCACGACCACCCAGGGCACCGAAGCCAACACCCGGGAAACGGTCCGTGCACCGGGCTCCCCGGCGGGTTGCACAGACATGAGGTCCTTCCTCGTCGCAGTCGACGCGCCAACTTAGCAACCGATCCCGCAGAACGGGATCCGACCCGCGCCCGTGCAGTCGTGACCGTCAGGACACGCGTGGTCGCCGAGTGGTCACCCCGTGCGCAGGACGGTACAGATGACCGGGCCGACGTCGGTGCTCCGCAGCAGGTAGCGGTACCGCTCACCGGGCACCCTGCGGCCCTGGCTGTCGAGGAACTCCCACTCGACCGCCACCATGGTCAGCAGCGCCGACATCGGCTGCACGTCCTCGATCGCGGCGTGCGCGGCCACCAGCTGACGCTCCTGGTAGTCCGGGGCGGCGCCCACGAAGGACAGCGCCACCGCCGCGGGGGACGTGAACGAGAAGCTGTAGGTGTCGGCCACCACCAGTCCCGGCAGCGCGTAGCAGCCGGCGAGGGCCGGTACGTCGCCGGCCGTCAGGGCGACGCCGTACCGGTCGAAGAAGTCGGCCAGCGTGTCCAGGTCAGTGGGGGCTTTCACGGAGGAAGCAATTGCCGGCCGGCCACCAGGTCAAACCTCAGCGCGGCGGAATCCGCACCTCGATCTCGGCGCCCAGCCGGGAGTCGCGGGCCAGACCCAGGTCGTCGCCGCTCCAGAACCGCCCCGGGTCGTACCAGTTCGGACGTCGCCCGGCGGGCAGGAGCCCCATCGCCTCGTAGGTCACCGCCACCACCTCGGCACAGTACGCCGTCTCCAGCGCCTGGTCCCGGGCCGCCGAGCGGTCCCGGCCCTCGCCCCGCTCCCGGTCCCGGCCGGGCAGTGCGGGAACCCGGATCGCCGGCACCCGGCCGCGCAGCCAACGCCAGGCGAGCTGTGCCGTGGACGGGAAGGGAGTGCCGTCGAGGCGCGCGATGGTCCGCAGCACCGCCCGTTCCATCTCCCCGTCGACCGGCGGGTCGAGCTGCCGCAGCCAGCCCCGCTGGCCGTACCGGTTGGCCCAGACGCAGGCCGCGTCCCGCAGGTCGTGCAGTTGGACGCCGCGCTGGTGGGTGCCCGACCACATGTCCGGCAGCGACCGGCCCAACTCGGCGTGCCACATCAGCGGTGGCATGTCGTCGAGCACCACGGCCATCCCGACGTGGTTGACCGGGCTGTTGGTGGTCAGCTGGATGGCCCGGTCCGGCACGCTGCGGCCCCGGAACACCCACACGTCGCCGGTGCGGGTCAACTCGACGGCCTCGTCCAGACTGATGCTCATGGACGACTACCCTAGGCCGATGCGGCAACGGATGCGGTGGTGGAAGGTCCTGGGGTTGGCCGGACTGGCCGGGGTCGCGGCGTCCGGCGTGGTCATCGCGCGGGCCGAGCGGCGGCGTCGCGCGTACACCCCGGAGGAGATCCGGGACCGGCTGCGCGAGCGTCACGCGCAGGCCGCCGGGGGCGGCACCCGGACCGACGACCCGGTCTGACCCGGGACTCCGCGTCGGCATTGCCGTCCCGCTCTACCATCGGGCTCCGCGACGACGGGGGACACCGATGACCGACCTCCCGGGGTGGGGGACGCCGCGGCAGGTGCCCGGCGACACCGAGGCCCGGCGGCGCCGCGTCGCCGGCGCGCTGGTGTTCGTCGGCGGGCTGGTGCTGCTGGTGACCGTGCTGGTCTCGGCGCCCTACCCACCGTGCACCGAGGCCGCTCCGTGCGGCCCGGACCGGGCCGGCAACGTGCTGATCGGCCTGCTGCTCAGCAGCGTCGTCGCCGGGTGGCTGGGGCTGCGTTTCGCCGCCGGGGTGGGCGTGGTCACCGCCATCGCGCTGGTCGGCTACACCCTGGCCCGCCCCTCGGTGGGGCCGCCGCTGTGGTCGGCCGGGTTGGCCCTGGCGTACGCGGCCGGCTCCGTGCTGCTGCACCGCCGATCCGCCGCCCGGTCCCGCGTCCGCCGGCCGGGGCCCGTCGAACGGCAGCCGGTGCCGCC
>NZ_JBFAMU010000053.1:0-19372 GCF_040656655.1 Micromonospora sp. NPDC049799 | reverse complement strand
TAGCGTTGCCGGACGTAGTCCAGCGCCTGCCAGCCCTTGAGGTGCTGGGTGCCCTTCTGGTAGACGGCCTGCGGCCCGAGGTAGCCCCCGCCGCCGCCGAACTGCTGGCGGGGATGCGCCGTGGCCTCCTGGTCAGCGACCTCTGGTACACGCGGGTCCTCGACCCGAAGACCCTGGTGGTCACCGGCCTGACGCGCAACGGGGTCTGGCTGGTCGAGGACGGGGTGGTCACCCGGGCGGTCCGCGACCTGCGCTTCACCGAGTCGTACCCGCGGGCCCTCGGGCCGGGCGCGGTGCTGGGCCTAGGGCGGCACGCGGTCCGACAGCCGGACCGGTTCGACGGTGTCTGGTGGGAGGCGCCGTCGCTGCGGCTCGCGTCGTGGAACTTCACCGGGGGTGCCTCCGGCTGACCCGTCCGCCGGGCGCCGGAGTCGTCGATGTCCAGTGAACTTCTTAACATCCGGACATCGATCATCGCCTGAGGGGTTTTCCCCGCCCCGGACACACGGGACACTCCCTTGCGCGGACGGCCCGCGGAGATCGGCGTAACGTGTGTCACTTAGCTGCGCCGTATCACCGGTGCGGTCGTTGGTGTGCGCATGACGTTGGCAAGCGGGTGCGGGTTCGCCGGTCCGGTTGCCTACCGGAACTTGATCCGCCGCCCGCGAGGGCCCCGTCAGGGAGACGACTCGAATGACATCAACGGCAACGAAGCCGGGAGGAGCGCGTCCGCGCGCCGCCATCGCGGCGAGGACGTTGCGCACGGACCGCTGGTGGGTTCAGCCCCTCATCATCGCCGCGATCCTGCTCTTCTTCATCGTCTACTCGACGATCCGCATCTTCATGGCGAAGTGGTACTACGTCGAGGACTACCACTACCTGACGCCGCTCTACTCGCCCTGCATCTCCAACGAGTGCGTACCGGGCTCGGCGCACTTCGGCACCCCGCTCGGCGACTTCCCGTTCTTCGTTCCGCTCGGGATCATCGCCTTCCCGATCGTCGCGGGCTTCCGGGTGACCTGCTACTACTACCGCAAGGCCGGCTACCGGTCGCTGTGGGCGTCCCCGCCGGCCTGCGCGGTCAACGAGCCACACAAGTCGTACAGCGGTGAGACCCGGTTCCCCCTGTTCGTCATGAACTGGCACCGCTACTTCTTCTACCTGGCGGCGCTGATCCTGCTGGTGAACATCTACGACGCCGTCCTGGCGTTCCGTGGGCCGGACGGCGGCTTCGGCTTCGGCCTGGGCACGCTGATCATCCTGGTCAACATCGTGGCGCTCGCCGG
Organism: Micromonospora sp. NPDC049799; assembly: GCF_040656655.1. Taxonomy (NCBI): domain Bacteria; kingdom Bacillati; phylum Actinomycetota; class Actinomycetes; order Micromonosporales; family Micromonosporaceae; genus Micromonospora; species Micromonospora sp. NPDC049799. The sequence continues at coordinate 18,086 of NZ_JBFAMU010000053.1, read as the reverse complement.
CTACACGGCCTCCTGCCACGCCTGCCGACACGTCATGGGCGGCCGTCTCAAGCACTTCTCGAAGAACCCGCTGCGGTACCGCCTGTGGACTTTCGTGTCGAAGCTGAACGTCCGGCACGGCACGTTCGCCATGACGTCGCTGTTCACGGTGATCTTCACCGACTTCTACATCATGGCCGTCTCCGCCGGCTGGTTCAGCGACCTGCGCTTCATCAACTAGAAGGCCCCTGACATGACAACTTCCTCGCGACCTGACACGGGTTCCACCACGCGAATCGAACGACACCACTACGACGTCGTCGTCATCGGGGCCGGCGGCGCCGGACTGCGGGCGGCGATCGAGGCCCGGCTCGCCGGCAAGAAGACCGCGATCATCTCGAAGTCGCTCTTCGGCAAGGCGCACACGGTGATGGCCGAGGGCGGCGCCGCCGCCGCGATGGGCAACGTCAACAGCCGGGACAACTGGCAGGTGCACTTCCGCGACACCATGCGCGGTGGCAAGTTCCTCAACAACTTCCGAATGGCGGAGCTGCACGCGAAGGAGTCGCCGCAGCGCATCTGGGAGCTGGAGACGTACGGCGCGCTGTTCGACCGTACGAAGGACGGCAGGATCTCGCAGCGCAACTTCGGTGGCCACGAGTACCCGCGTCTGGCGCACGTCGGCGACCGCACCGGCCTGGAGCTGATCCGCACCCTCCAGCAGAAGATCGTCTCCCTCCAGCAGGAGGACAAGCGGGACCTCGGCTCGTACGACGCCCGGATCAAGGTGTTCGCCGAGACGACGATCACCGAGCTGCTCCTGGACGGCGACCGGATCGCCGGCGCGTTCGGCTACTACCGGGAGTCCGGCGAGTTCGTCCTCTTCGAGGCGCCGGCCGTGGTGCTGGCCACCGGCGGTGTGGGCCGGTCCTACAAGGTCACCTCGAACTCCTGGGAGTACACGGGTGACGGGCACGCCCTGGCGCTGCGCGCCGGCGGGACCCTGATCAACATGGAGTTCCTCCAGTTCCACCCGACCGGCATGGTCTGGCCGCCCTCGGTGAAGGGCATCCTGGTCACCGAGTCGGTGCGTGGGGACGGCGGTGTCCTCAAGAACTCCGAGGGCAAGCGGTTCATGTTCGACTACGTCCCGGACGTCTTCCGCAAGCAGTACGCGGACAACGAGGCCGAGGCCGACCGCTGGTACAAGGACCCCGACAACAACCGGCGTCCCCCGGAGCTGCTCCCGCGTGACGAGGTCGCCCGCGCGATCAACAGCGAGGTCAAGGCCGGTCGGGGCACCCCCGCCGGCGGCGTCTACCTGGACATCGCCAGCCGCCTGCCCGCCGAGGAGATCCGCCGGCGCCTCCCGTCGATGTACCACCAGTTCAAGGAGCTGGCCGACGTCGACATCACCAAGGAGCCGATGGAGGTCGGGCCGACCTGCCACTACGTGATGGGTGGCGTGGAGGTCGACCCGGACTCGGGCGCCGCCTTCGGTCACGTCCGTGGGCTGTTCGCCGCGGGTGAGGTCTCCGGCGGCATGCACGGCTCCAACCGGCTCGGTGGCAACTCCCTGTCCGACCTGCTGGTCTTCGGCAAGCGGGCGGGTGGCCACGCCGCGTCGTACGCCGACGGCCTGAGCGGACGCCCGAAGGTGCCGGTGGCCGCGGTCGAGGCCGCGGTGGAGACGGCGCTGGCGCCGTTGCAGCGGGACACCGGCGAGAACCCGTACACGCTCCAGCAGGACCTCCAGGCGGTGATGGGCGACCTGGTCGGCATCATCCGGCGGGAGGGCGAGCTGGTGGACGCGCTCAACAGGCTGGCGGCGCTGCGCGAGCGGGTGGCCAAGGTGAGCGCGGCCGGCGGCCGGCGCTACAACCCCGGATGGCACCTCGCCCTGGACCTGCGCAACATGCTGGTGGTCTCGGAGTGCACCGCGAAGGCGGCGCTGGAGCGGCAGGAGTCCCGCGGCGGGCACACCCGCGAGGACCACCCGGCGATGGACCCGGCGTGGCGGCGGGTCAACCTGGTCTGCTCGCTGGAGGGCGACACCGTGCGCCTGGAGCGTAAGCCCCTGCCGAAGATGCGCTCGGAGCTGATCGGCCTCTTCGACCGAGCGGAGCTGGGCAAGTACCTGACCGACGAGGAACTGGCGGAGTTCGACGCCCTCATCGCCACCGACGCCGCCGCCGCTGACGCCGCCGCCGAGAAGGAGAACCTCTGATGGGTACGAAGCGCCAGTTCCGCATCTGGCGGGGCGACGAGAGCGGCGGCGACCTGCAGGACTACACGGTCGAGGTGAACGAGGGCGAGGTCGTCCTCGACGTGATCCACCGCCTGCAGGCCACCGACGCGCCGGATCTCGCCTGCCGGTGGAACTGCAAGGCCGGCAAGTGCGGCTCCTGCTCGATGGAGATCAACGGCAAGCCGAAGCTCAGCTGCATGACGCGGATGTCGACGTTCACCGAGGACGAGACGATCACGGTGACGCCCCTGCGGACCTTCCCGATCATCCGGGACCTGGTCACCGACGTGTCGTTCAACTACGAGAAGGCCCGGGAGACGCCGGCCTTCGCGCCGCCGCCGGGCGTCGCGCCGGGCGACTACCGCATGCAGCAGATGGACGTGGAGCGGTCGCAGGAGTTCCGCAAGTGCATCGAGTGCTTCCTGTGCCAGACCGTCTGCCACGTGGTCCGCGACCACGAGGAGAACAAGACAGCGTTCTCCGGGCCGCGCTACTTCATCCGGGCGGCCGAGCTGGACATGCACCCGCTGGACGCGCGGGACGACCGCAAGGAGTACGCGCAGGCCGAGCAGGGTCTCGGGTTCTGCAACATCACCAAGTGCTGCACGGAGGTCTGCCCCGAGCACATCAAGATCACCGACAACGGGATCATCCCCATGAAGGAGCGGGTCGTCGACCGCAAGTATGATCCCCTTGTGTGGCTTGGTAGCAAGATCTTCCGGAGGGGTCAGGTGCCTCAGACCAGCGTGACCAGCGGGCATTCCAGCGGCGCCGCGCACTCGGGCGGCGGTCCCGCCGGCGTGCACTCGCACGCGGGCGGTTCCCACGACCCGCGGGCGGAGGCGCAGGCGCAGGCGGGTGTCAACTGGCACCGCGAGGTGCCGCACCCGACGGCTCCGGCGGTCGACGACCGCGGCAAGCTGCCGCTGACGGAGCTCACCTTCGACCGCGCGGCGGCGCCCTCGCCGTTCGGCGACGACGTGACCTTCCCGTTGCCTCCGGAGCACCTGAACTTCGCCCACCCGGAGCAGGACAAGCACTGACGGGCACAGAACCACGACGGGGGCCGCGGCACACGCCGCCGGCCCCCGTTCCCGTTCCCCGGTGCGGCGCGGCGAGATCGCGCTCGAACCATGACGTAGTGGCCTCGCGGGCTTGTCGAGGCCACTACGTCTCTGTTCGTGCGTGATCGTGGCGCGGCTAGGGATGCGGCGGGGCTTCGAGGAGGGGGCGGAGGGCGGCGACGATGGGAGCGTCGGCGGGGAGCCAGGTGACCGAGTCGAGTTCGGCGGCGGAGAGCCAGCGCAGCGCCGAGTGCTCCAGGGCCTGCGGCTGGTCGTCGTGGAGCAGGCGGGCCGCGTACACCTTGAGCACGGATCGGCCGTGGGCCATCCGGACGTTGCGCCCGACCCGCTCGCCGACCTCCACGCGTACGGCGAGTTCCTCGGCGCACTCCCGGGCCAGCGCGGCGGTCTCGCTCTCGCCCGGCTCGACCTTCCCACCGGGGAACTCCCACATGCCCGCCACCTCGGGCGGCGCGGAACGGGCACAGGCGAGGACCCGCCCGTCTTTGATGATCGCCGCCCCGACGATGACCTTCAGGTCCCGTCGTTCGGCCTGCCTACCGCCGTTAGCCCGTTCGGTCCACACGGCCGTCCAGCGTGCCAGATCAATAGGCGGTTTGGGTACCGCGACCGACCGTCAGGTCAGGAGAACCCGGAAGTGTGGGCGTGGACACACCGTCTGCCCGACGACAGACTGTAGGACACCGACAAGACACGGGACGGCGACGATTTGGCCACAAGCCGGCAACGACGCCTGGGAGGTGCGGTGATGCGCGTGCTCTTCAGCGGCCGGGCCAAGCGCGACTATCTGAACGACGCTCTCACCTTACTCAACGGGTGGGTCCGCGAGGGAGAGCAGATCAGTCGGACCCTGGTGATCGACGATGCGCAGCACGCGGCTCTGACCGAGCGGGTCAAGGTGGTCGCCGACGCCCTGCGTGTCCGGCCGGAGATCAGCCGCCGGTCCGACCAGACCCGGATTCGCGTCGGCCACGGAAGCACCCCCCTCTCCGAGGGAGAGGTCCTGCTGGCGGCCCGCATCGAGGACGCGTACCGCGCGGTGACCGAGCACTGAGACGGGCGGGCGGCTGACGGAGGGCGCGGCCGCCTGAGAGGAACCTGGGAAAGCTGTGGTTTCCCTGAAAGGTGCGCGGGTACAGATTCGGCGCGGGAGCAGACAACCAGCCCGCAGAGAACTGAACCCCTGATTCGTTACTTTTCGGGAGATACCATGACGACGCCCACCGCCTCGAACCCGCGGCTGACCGACCACGAGCACGACGGTCACCACGACGGTCGCGACCTGCACCACCGCCACCTGCGTGGCGACGAGACCAAGCCGTCCTGGAAGACCACCGAACTGGCCGTCTACCTGCTGTCGGTCATCGGTGTCCTGATCGCCTCCAACGCCGTCGGCGACGGTGCCGCCGACAACGGCAGCGACTACTTCGCCGCCGACAAGGCCTGGTGGTACATCACCCTCCTGACCATCGGTTACCTGGTCAGCCGGGGCCTGGCCAAGTCGGGCAGCCGCACCCGCGACAACGACCCGCGCACCAGCCGGTAGTCGGCACGGCGCACGGGAGCCCCGCCGGCCGTCCGGCGGGGCTCCGCCGTGTCCGCCGGCGGATGGCTCGGTCAGCCGGCGACGTCCTGCGGGTACCAGCGAAGCTCCACCACGTTGCCGTCCGGATCACGCACGTAGAGCGAGGTGGCGTTGCCCCGCGCGCCGAACCGCCCGACCGGCCCCTCCACGACGGAGAAGATCCCCGACTCGACCACCGCCGCCCAGTCCAGCGGCTCGACCACCACGCAGAAGTGATCGACGTTGGACTCACCCCGATCCCGCCGGACGAGGTCGATGATGGTGCCGGCGTCGACGCGTACCGAGGGGAACGGCACCCGGCCGGCCCGCCACTCGTCGACGCGCACCGGGGTCAGGCCCAGCGGCCCGCAGTAGAAGTCGAGGGAGCGTTCGACGTCGGAGACGTTGAGCACGAGGTGGTCGAAGCCGGTGACGCGAACGGTTTCGGTGGTCATCAGAGGGCCTTCCGGTGGGGTGAGGGTGTCGTCATCATGATCCGCTTCCGTGCGATCCCGACCAAGCCGTGATCGGCACACGATCGTTGCCCCGGATTCAACGATGGAGCGCGCAGCTCGCCGGGGCCGCTGGCGCCCGGTGCCTAGCGTGGAACGCATGGCGAACGCGACGTACGACCGCAAGGAGCAGTTCCAGCAGATCCAGAGCGGCCTGCTCGACGGCGAGCAGATCATCGCCGTCTACGACGCCGTCGGGACCGGCACCGGATTCATCGGCCTGACCGACCGGCGCGTGATCATTCAGGACCGCTCGTTCGTCGGCAAGCGGTACGCGATCACCAGCATCCCGTACTCGAAGATCACCAGTGTCAGCGTGGTCAGCAACAAGTCCTGGGGCGGTTCGTTCTTCTCCACCGGCGCCATCGCGATCCACGTCGGCACGCACACGTACGAGGTGGAGTTCCGCGGCGACCAGAAGAGCCACCACGTGCACAACGTCATCCTGCACTACATCAGCTGACGGTAATGGGTTGCCGGTCTCGTCCCCCTCCGGTTGAGTGAGGTTCCGAAGGCCGAGTGGAGGGAGCAGACGATGAGGTACACGCCGAGGTCCGCCCAGGTAGGAATCCCCCACCGAACGGAATCGAGGCTTCGTGTCAACTCCCGCGACTCCGGCGCCCGAGGGCGCCACTGACCGCACCACCGACCGCACCACGTCGATCTTCGACGATCCCGGGCTCTTCGGCCGGCTCTGGGCCGACACCTACGACGGCCCCGGCAATCCGGATCCCGCTCCGGCGGTCGACCTCCTCGCCGACCTGGCCGGCGGCGGCCCGGTCCTGGAACTGGCGATCGGCACCGGCCGGGTCGCCCTCCCACTGGCCGCGCGCGGCCTGGCGGTCGACGGTGTCGAGGCGTCACCGGAGATGGTGGCGAAGATGCGCGCCAAGCCCGGCGGCGACCGGATCCCGGTCACCATCGGCGACATGGCCGACGTGCCGGTGCCCGGTCCGTACCGGCTGGCGTACCTGGTGTTCAACACCCTGTTCAACCTGGCCGAGGCCGAGCGGCAGGCGGACTGCCTCCGCAACGTCGCCCGGGTGCTCGCTCCCGGTGGCGCGTTCGTCGTCGAGGCGTTCGTGCCGGACCCGGCGGACTTCGACCGGGACGAACAGGTCCACATGCGGTCGGTGACCGAGGATTCGGCCACCATCCGCGTGCACCAGTACGACCGGGCGGCGCAGACGTTCGTCCGGCAGACCATCACGTTCGACCGTGCGGGGGTGCACCTGCGCCCGTTCGCGATGCGCTACCTCTGGCCGGACCAGATCGACGAGCTGGCTGAGCGGGCGGGTCTCCGCCTCGCCGACCGGTACGCCGACTGGCACCGGTCCCCCTTCACCACGAACAGCACGTCCCACGTGTCCGTCTACCGAAAGCCCTGACCGGGCAGCAGTTTCCGGGAAAGAGTGGCTATTCCTGCTCGGATTGCCACTCTTTCTCTGTTTCTGCTCGGGCGAGCAGGGCGCGGCGTTCGGCGCCCGTGTGGGCCTCCGCCGCCTGGCGGAACAGAGCGGCGGCCCGGTGACGGTCGCCCCGCCGGGCCGTCAGGTCCGCCTCGACGGCGACCGCCAGCGGGTACGCGTCCAGCCCCCCGCCGGCCCGCGCCGCCGAGAGCAGGGCCAGGCCCTCCGCCGGCCCGTACGCGTAGCCGTGCGCGACCGCCCGGTTCAGCTCGACCACCGGTGAGGGCTGCACCCGGGCCAACCGGTCGTACGCCTCGGCGATCGCGACCCAGTCGGTGGCCGCGGCGGACGGGGCGGTGGCGTGGTGCGCGGCGATCCGGGCCTGGAGGGCGTACGGGCCGTCCCCGGTCGCGCGGGACAGGGCGGCCAGCCCCTCGGCGATCGACGTGCGGTCCCAGCGGGCGCGGTCCTGCCGGTCCAGGGTGAGCAGGCTGCCCTCGGCGTCGCGCCGGGCGTCCCGCCGGGAGTGCTGGAGGAGGAACAGGGCCAGCAGCCCGGCGATCTCGGACCGCCCCGGCAGCAGCCGGTCAAGCAGCCGGGCCAGCCGGATCGCCTCGTCGGCGAAGGCCGGCTCGCCGTTCGCGTCGTAGCCTCGGGTGAAGAGCAGGTACAGCACGGCGAGCACCCCGGGAAGCCGCTCGGCGAGCATCGGCCCGCTCGGCACCCGGTAGGGGATGCCGGCGGTCGCGATCCGCGTCTTCGCCCTGGTGAGCCGGCGGGTCATCGTCGACTCCGTGACGAGGAAGGCCCGCGCGATGTCCGCCGTGGCGACCCCGCAGACCGTACGCAGGGTCAGCGCGACCCGCGCCTCCAGCGCGAGAGCCGGGTGGCAGCAGGTGAAGACGAGCCGCAGCCGGTCGTCCACGATCTCCCCCTCCCCCGACGGCGGCCCGTCATCCGGGCCGGTCAGCGCGAGCACCGCCAGCTCACGCAGCTTGCGTCGCTCGACGGTGGCCCGTCGGAGCACGTCGAGCGCCCGGTTGCGGGCGACCGTCATCAGCCAGCCACCCGGGTTGGCGGGCACGCCCTCCACCGGCCACCGCTGCCACGCGAGCGTCAACGCCTCCTGGGCGCAGTCCTCGGCCAGGGTCCAGTCCCCGGTGACCCGGATGAGTGCGGCGACGATCCGGGCGTACGACCCGGTGGCGGCGGTGGCGACGGCCTCCGCGGCCGTCGCCACCGCGCCCTGGTCAGGCATCCGGGTCCGCGAAGGGCCGCAGCTCGATCCGCCCCTGACGGGCCATCGGGTGGGTACGCGCAACCTCGATCGCCTCGTCCAGGTCCGCGCACTCCAGCAGGTCGAACCCCACGATCACCTCCTTGGTCTCGGTGAAGGGGCCATCGGAGACCAGCAGCTCACCGTTGCGGACGCGGACGGTGGTCGCGGCGGACGTCTCGGCCAGCACGTCGCCCGTCAGACGCCGGCCGCGGGCGTCGTTCTCGGCCACCCACTCCTCGACGTCGGGCCAGTCGGACCGGTCGGTGTCCGGCTCGGTGTCGCTGCAGACGAACATCATGTACTTCATCGTGTGCTCCTCTCGGGCCTGTTCACCACCATGACGAACGGCGGGCGGCCTTCCGGACAGTCCGGCGTGATCGAGTCTCCGGGTACGCCCAGGCATACTTGATCGCATGCCGCGCCGACTGTCCATCCGGGCCGTAGCCCGTACCGTGGCCGGTCCCCGGGGGCGGCGGTGGCGCCGCGCGCTGTTGGCGGCCGTGCTCGGCGCGGCGATCCTGACCGGTGCCACCGTGGCGAGCGCAGCGTGGGTCCGCGACGGCGCCGACGGGCGCATCTTCACCGAGGAGGCGGTACCCGAGGCGCCGGTCGCCCTGGTGCTGGGCACCCGGGTGTACCCGGACGGGACCCCGTCGCCGTTCCTCGTCGGCCGGTTGGAGGTCGCGTACCGGCTGTTCACCGCCGGCAAGGTCCGCGCCATCCTGGTGTCCGGCGACAACATGGAGGCGGACTACGACGAGCCGGGCGCGATGCGTCGCTGGCTGGTCGACCGGGGCGTACCGTCCGACAAGGTCGTGCAGGACCACGCGGGCTTCGACACGTACGACTCGTGCGCCCGCGCCAAGCGGATCTTCGGCGTGGACCGGGCGACGGTCGTGACGCAGACCTTCCACCTTCCGCGCGCCGTCACCGTGTGCCGGCGACTCGGCCTGGACGTCAACGGGGTGGGCGACGAGACGGCCCGGCAGCATGAGCGGACCTGGCGGATCAGCTCCAGCCGGGAGTACGGCGCCGGCGTCAAGGCCGCCTGGGACGTGCTGTGGGGCCGTGACCCCGTCCACCTGGGCCGCCGCGAGACGGGCATCGAGGACGCCCTGCGCGGCTGACTCCGTACTGATCGAAACGGATGCTTGCTAGGGGCGGCTGCGCCGATCAACGACCAACCGCTGTCCGGGGGACAGTCAGTCGCATCTGGACGTACGGCGCACCGAGCGGGCCGGGCCGCGATCGCCCGTCGGGCTCCCATCCGTGCCGTGCGTAGAACGACCGGGCGCGGGCGTTGCGCTCCCAGACCTCCAACAGTCCGGTTTGCAGTGCCGCCTCGGCGAGGTAGCTGACGAAGGCCGCATGCAGGGTGCTGCCGACGCCGTTGCCCCACCGGCCCGGCAGGACGTGGATCTGGTAGAGCTGGCCCACCGACCCGGCATCCTCGTCCGCCGAGTGCGGAGGGCCCATCGCGCCGATGCCGACGATCTCGCCGTCGGCGGTGGCGCACAGCACCCGTTTCACCGGCGATCGGATCGCCTCCGTCCAACCGTTCCGCTGTTCCCGCACCAGCGCCGGGTCACGGACGGCCTCCGGCGCGAGCCCACCCGCCTCGTAGTAGGCCAGCCGCGCCTGCGTGTGCACGTCGATGACGGACTCGAGATCGTCGAGGGTCGCCGTACGAACCCGCACCGGTCGACCGCCGAGGTCGGTCCCGGAAGGTCTGCTGGCGGCCGCGAAGACCCGCCCCAGGATCTGGTCGATGACGTCGTTCTTCGCCAGGCTGTAGTCACTGGGCCGCTCGGCGGTCTCGTGCGCCAGGCGCCGCTTGGTCGCCGCGTAGAGGTCCCGGTCCTTCGGATGCGAGCGGAGCCAGTCGCGAAGGAGCCGGTGGCGTGTCGGTTCGGGTGCGCCCTGCGGCCAGACGTGGAGATTGACGTCATCCGTCTTGCTGACGAGCATCCGGTGCCCGTGCCACCACGGCTCCCGAAGCACGAGGCGGTACCCGATCCCTTCGAGGGCGGGGACGTAGCGGGACTCGTCCGTCGTGTCCTCGAGGAGGAGGTCGATGTCGATGATGGGCTTGGCCGCCAGGCCGGGCACGGAGGTCGAACCCACGTGTTCGATGTCGAGGACCAGATCGCCCAGGACGGCACCGATCGCGGAACTGGCCGTGACGAACCGGTCCGCCCACGCCGGCTCGTAGTCCTCGATGACGACGGACCGCCAACCACGTGGCGGCTCTCCCACCAGTCCGGCGGCCAGTTGCTCCGGGCCGCCGTGGAAACGTTGGACGACCTCCTGCGGATACTCGGTCACGTCAACCTCCGGAAGAATCGAAGTCGGCCAGATTACGACACCACGGACCGGCGAGCGAGCGAGTCCGCGAATCAGTGCCGGCAGCAGGACGGCTCACCAGAGGTGAGCGCACGGCCGAATCGCGCTCCCACGTCTCCGTCTACCCTCACCCTGCCGGTTGCCAGCCGGTAACCGGTTGAGGAGGATCTGCTCATGGCGGTCAGACGAGTGGTACCGGACCTCAGGAGCACGTCGATGGAGGACGCCAAGGCCTTCTACACCGGCGTACTCGGGCTCGAGGTGGTCATGGATCACGGCTGGATCGTGACGCTGGCCGACCCGGAGAGACCCGGAGCGCAGTTGAGCCTCATGACCCATGACGCGACGGCGTCGGTCGTCCCCGTCGCCTCCATCGAGGTCGACGACGTCGACGCGAGCTACCGGGCGGCACGCGCCGCCGGGGCCGAGATCGTGCACGAGCTGACCGAGGAGCCGTGGGGCGTACGACGGTTCTTCGTGCGGGACCCCGACGGCCACGTGATCAACATCCTGGCCCACGACTAGGGCTCATGCTCCGGAAGCCGCTCTTCGTGCCATCGTCGCTCGTGATCGGGTCCGGCCTGTCCTCGATCTTCGCGGTGTCCCCGCTCTTCCCGACCTGACGGCTTGGTCCTGCTGCTCCCCCGCCCCCGGGAGCCAGGTTGATCCGCAACAAGCAAACGGAGGGGTGCACGTGCGCGGGGACGGTGCCGCACCACCAGCGAGACCGTGGGTCTCGGCGACCGCGAGACGGTCGTACGGTGGCTGCGCGACCTCCCGTCGGAACGAAACCAGACGGTGATCATCCACCGACCATGGGGATCGATGTGCGTGGTCGCCGACGGAGGTGACCCCGGGCCAGGTGAAGCACGTCCCTCGCCGCCGGGTCAGCGCGCGGCGACCGGACCGCCGAAGTCGGCCGCGTGGTCCCGAGCCCACTGGGCGTAGGTACGGGCGGGTCGCCCGGTCACCTCGGCCACCGTGGTCGTCACCGGCTCCGGCTCGGTGACCAGGCCGCGCCAGTAGGCGAGCGACGCGTCCACCAGAGCCGGATCACCGAAGACCGCAAGCAACTCCTCCCGCGCCTCGGCCTCCGACTGCTCCTCGAAGCGCACCGGTCGTCCGATCGCCTCCCCGATGAGGTGCGCCTGCTCGGCCTGGGTGACGGCCTCCGCCCCGGTCAGCGCGTACGCCCGGCCGGCGTGCCCCTCGCCGGTCAGCGCCCGCACCGCCACCTCGGCGATGTCCGCCTCGTGGATGAGCGAGCGCGCCGCCTCGGCGTACGGTGCTCGCACCACACCCTCGGCGCGGACCCGGTCGGCCCAGGCCAGCGTGTTCGTGGCGAACCCACCGCACCGCAGGAACGTCCAGTCCACACCCGACGCCTCCACCAGCCGCTCCACCGTGCCCCACACGCTGTCCGGCTGGTCCCCCGCCTGTAACGCGGAGAGGTAGACGACCCGGCGGGCGTGCCTGGTCACGGCCTCAACGGCAGCCGCCGCCCCGGCGGCCGAGAACGACGGCCAGAGCAGGAACACCGCCCCCACGTCGGCCACCGCAGCGGCCAGGGACTCCGGCGCGTCGAGGTCCCCCCGTGTGACCTCGACGTCGCCGGGCAGGTCGGCGGCGGGCGGGTCCCGGGTGAGAGCACGTACCGGCGCGTCGGCCCGCCGAAGCAGGGACACCACATGGCGGCCGACGTTTCCCGTCGCCCCGGTGACCAGAATCGTGTCTCGTCGCGTCATGGAAACGATCCTGGTAGCTGAAGTGCACTTGAGGTCAAGGCCGCCGGCGACACGGAAAGTCGGTGGACGGGCCGCCGATCCACGGCGGATCGTTGGCGACATGGAACAGGCGAGAATCTGGGACGCGGACACAGCCCGGCGCTACGACACACCAGGCACCGGCATGTTCGCGCCCGACGTACTGGGCCCGACCGTCGACCGACTCGCCGACCTGGCCGACGGTGGTTCAGCGCTGGAATTCGCCATCGGTACCGGGCGGGTGGCGATACCACTCGCCGAGCGCGGGGTGCCCGTGACCGGCATCGAGCTGTCCCCGGCGATGGTCGAGCGGCTGCGCACGAAGGTCGACGCCGACACGCTGCCGGTGGTCCTCGGCGACATGGCCACCACCGCCGCGCCCGGTGACCACACCCTCGTCTACCTGGTCTACAACACGATCGCCAACCTGCTCACGCAGGCCGAGCAGGTCGCCTGCTTCCGCAACGCCGCCCGGCACCTCCTGCCCGGCGGCCGGTTCGTGATCGAGCTGTGGGTTCCCGAGCTGCGCAAGCTCCCGCCCGGCCAGCAGGCCACCGTCTGGCACTGCGAATCCGGCTACATCGGACTGGACACCTACGACGTCCTGCACCAGCACGTCGTCTCGCACCACTTCCACTTCGACGGGAGCACGCAGGCCCAGCTGTTCCGCACTCCACACCGCTACATCTGGCCCGCCGAACTCGACCTCATGGCCCAGTTGGCGGGGTTCGGACTCGAGAGCCGGCACGCGAACTGGACCGGCGGCGAGTTCACGGCCGATTCCCGCTCGCACGTCTCCGTCTACCGCCTCCCGCCGGCCCACTGACGACCGCCGTCCCTCCGTCGTCACCCGGTCGCGCGCCAGGCCCGCAGCCGCCGGTAGGCCTCCAGGCCGTCCGGCACCCATGCCCAGTCGGTGAGTCGCCGTTCCAGCTCGTCCTCGGTCAAGAAGGCGTGCCAGTCGACCTCTTCGGGCTGCGGATGCACCGTCGACGGGCACCGCACCTCGTACACCGCGGACCACCAGGCGTGCTCCGGTGTCTCGTAGCGGAACCTGAACAGGGGCACCGGTGAGGGCAGCCCGGACACCCCCAGTTCCTCCTCAGCTTCGCGCAGCGCTGCCACGTCGTACGATTCGCCCGCACCGACCACGCCACCGACGAACATGTCGTGCAACGACGGAAAGACGAGCTTGCCCGCTGTCCGGCGGTGCACGAAGACACGTCCGGCAGCATCGCGCGCCAGCACGAACACGGCACGGTGCCGCAACCGCCGCGCGTACGCCTCGTCGCGCCGCGCCTGCCCCACCACGCGGTCCTGCTCGTCCACGACGTCCAGCAACTCGTCCGCGGAGCGCGTCGAATGATCCTCCACGCGAGGATCCAACCACCCCGTCGTCTGTGTCGGCCAGGAGGCACGTTGCCGGCGATGCATCCCTGTACCGTGACCTCGGGCGTCCACCGCCGACCGCCCACGGGTTGGGGTGCCGGTGATGTCGAGGGACGTGGACGACCTGCGCGGGGTCCCGGTCCGGCGGGTGCTCATCGTCGGAGGTCCCGGAAGCGGCAAGACGACGGTCGCGCGCACGGTCGCCGCTCGGCTCCGGCTCCCGCACCACGATCTGGACCGGTTGGCCTACGACCCTCCGGCGGCGCAGGCGGAGGCACCCTTCTGGCGGTGGGAGCGGGTCCGTGACGACCTCCGCCGCGAACGGGCAGCCGCACTCGCCGCAACCGAAGACTGGGTGGCGGAGGGGTTGTACGCCGGTTGGACCGCCGCACTGCGGGATGCCGCCGACGTGATCTTCTGGCTCGACCTGCCGACGCCGGTGACCATGTGGCGGGTCGTGCGGCGCGCGATCGCACACCGCTGTCGCGGCGGCCGTGACTGGGACATCCGGTCCGCCGTCCGGGTCGCCCGGGGCGCGCGCGCCTACCGGACCCGACCTTCCGCCACGGAGGACGACCTGCGGGAGCGAGATGGGGCGAACGGGACCCGGACCCTGGAGGCGTTCCTGAGGCCGGTCGCCCGTAAGGTCGTCCGCTGTCGTACGGACGAAGGGGTCCGCCGGGCGGTCGAGTCACTGAGCGGCGCAGACTCGGCATGATCTACCTGGGCCGCACCACAAGGTACGGCGACAGCATGTACGAACTCTTCGAGAAGCTGCCCTGCTGACCACCCGGCGCACAGTTCAGGGAGGGTCTGCCCATGGCCGTCAGACGAGTCGTCCCGGACCTCAGAAGCACGTCGATGAAGGAGGCCAAGGCCTTCTACACCGACGTCCTCGGGCTTGAGGTGGTCATGGATCACGGCTGGATCGTGACGCTGGCAGACCCGGAGCGACCCGGCGTGCAACTGAGCCTCATGACCCATGACCCATGACGCGACGGCGTCCGTCGTCCCGGTCGCCTCCGTCCAGGTCGACGACGTCGACGCGGCCTACCGGGCGGCACGCGCCGCCGGAGCCGAGATCGTGCACGAGCTGCCCCAGGGGCCGTGGGGCGTACGACGGTTCTTCGTCCGGGACCCCGACGGCCACGTGATCAACGTTCTGGCCCAGGACTAGGAACGTCTCTCGACGTTGTCGACCAGACCTCGCGAGTCCTCCTTGCCGTTCTCACAGCCTGGTGGAAGCAGAAGGGCTGAGCCACGATCCCGGTGCCCAGGGCAGCGAATCGACCTCGGCCGCGCATTTAGACGTTGAAGCGGAACTCCACCACGTCGCCGTCCTGCATCACGTACTCCTTGCCCTCGATGCGGACCTTGCCCGCCGCCTTCGCGGCGGCCATCGAACCGGCCGCGACCAGGTCGTCGTAGGAGACGACCTCGGCCTTGATGAAACCGCGCTGGAAGTCGGAGTGGATCACGCCCGCGGCCTCCGGCGCGGTCGCGCCGACCGGGACGGTCCAGGCCCGCGCCTCCTTGGGGCCGGCGGTGAGGTACGTCTGGAGCCCGAGTGTCCGGAAGCCCACCCGGACCAACTGGTCGAGGCCCGGCTCGTTCTGGCCGATCGACTCCAGCAGCTCGCGGGCCTCCTCCTCGGGCAGGTCCACCAGCTCCGACTCGATCTTGGCGTCCATGAAGACGGCTTCGGCGGGGGCGACCAGGGCGCGCAGCTCGTCGAGGAACGCGGCGTTGCCCAGCTCGGCCTCGTCGACGTTGAAGACGTACAGGAACGGCTTGGTGGTGAGCAGGTGCAGCTCGCGCAGGTGCTCCAGCTCGATGCCGGCACCGGCGGCGCCCGAGTACAGCGTCACGCCGGTGTCGAGCAGGTCGACCGCCTTCTTGGCGGCGGTCACCGCGGCGGCCCGGTCCTTGCGGAGCTTGGCCTCCTTCTCCAGCCGCGGGATCGCCTTCTCCAGGGTCTGGAGGTCGGCGAGGATCAGTTCGGTGTTGATCGTCTCGATGTCGTCGGCCGGGGACACCTTGCCGTCGACGTGCACCACGTTGGGGTCCGAGAAGGCGCGCACCACCTGGCAGATCGCCGAGGCGTCGCGGATGTTCGCCAGGAAGGCGTTGCCCCGCCCCTGCCCCTTGGAGGCCCCGCGCACCAGGCCGGCGATGTCGACGAACGACACCGGCGCGGGCAGGACCTTCTGGGAGCTGAAGATCTCGGCGAGCTTGGGCAGCCGCTCGTCCGGCAGCCCGACGACCCCGACGTTGGGCTCGATGGTGGCGAACGGGTAGTTCGCCGCGAGCACGTCGTTCTTGGTCAGCGCGTTGAACAGGGTGCTCTTGCCGACGTTGGGCAGGCCGACGATGCCGATGGTGAGACTCACGACGGGCCAGCTTACGCGCCTCCCCGTGGCCGCCGGGCGGGCAGGCCCGCGAAAAGCTGGTGACCTTGCTAGCGTCCGCCCGTGACCGAGAAGCTGCCCGAGCTGTACGCAGCTACTGGATGGGGCGTACCGGCGGCGAGTGGTCGACCAGCCACCAGAGCACGATCAGGCGGGAGCTGGGCCTGACCGGCCTGCCGCACACCCACCACGCCGGCGAGGACGCCGCCGAGCTCGCCCAGGTCTTCGACGCCGTACGCCGGGGGCGGGTCAGTCCAGCAGGCGAGGCGTGATCGGCGTCTCCGTCACACCGCCGTCGGCGCCGCGGCTGACCTCGTACGCCGAGACACCCGGACGGTCCGCGACCGCCTCGACCAGGCGCTGCCCCCGGTAGATCAGGCCGGTGCCGTCGTCGGTGCAGTGCGCGGTCGGGAGCGTGCCGTCGCCGACGAGCCGGTGCATCAGCGGCCGGCGCTGCTCCTCGCTGTCGTAGTGGACCCCGTTGCCGTACGGCAGCCAGCCCAGGCCGTCGGTGAATCCGCGCAGCGTCGTGCCGAAGCTGTCGGTGGCCCCGCCGGTGTGCCAGCAGATCGAGCCGGCGGACACGCCGCCGAGCACCACACCGGCCTCCCAGCACTCCCGCAGGATGTCGCCGAGGCCGTGCACCCGCCACACCGCGCAGAGATTCGCGACGCTGCCGCCGCCCACCCAGACGATGTCCTGGGCCAGCAGGTGGGCCCGGACGTCGTCGACGTTCGGCATGGGGAAGAGCGCCAGGTGCGTCATCCGGAAGCGGCTGCCGGCGAACGCCTCGTACACGCGGGTCAGGGTCGTCGGCTGGTCCCCCTCGGCCTGGTTGAGGAAGCAGATGCGCGGTTGCTCGCCGGCACGCGCCAGCTCGGCGGCGAGGTCGAAGACCGGGTTGACCCGTCGGGGTTCGCCGTGCCGGCGCGGAGCGTAGATGCCCATGCTGGTGGCGAGGATGCTCGGTTCGCTGGCGGGCACGGTCGTCCTTCCGTCGGTGGGGTCGCCCATCCTGCCGCAGCCACGGCGATCGGGTCCCGCCGGGCCGTGGGCCCGGTCACCCCTCCTGGCCGGTCACGGCGGCGAGGAGCGTACGCAGCAGCTCCGCGAGGCGTTCCTGGTCCTCGGGAGGCAGGGCGTCGAGCAGCGTGCGCTGCACGGCCAGTCCCGCGTCCGCCGCCTCCTCGACCAGCTCCCGACCGGCGTCGGTGAGGGTGACCTGCAGGCCCCGCCGGTCCGCCGGGTCGGGTGACCGCCGGACCAGCCCGGACCGCTCCAGCCGGTCCAGCCGGCCGGTCATGCCGCCGGAGGTGAGCATCAACGACGCGGTGAGGGCCTTCGGTGGAAGCGTGTAGGGGGCACCGGCTCGGCGCAGCGCCGCGAGCACGTCGAACTCGCCACGGGTGATGGACCAACGGGCGTACGTCCGCTCCTGGGCGTCGCCGACCAGCCGGGCCAGCCGGTAGATCCGCCCGAACACCGCCATCGGCTCCGGCCGCATCGAGGGGCGTTCCCTCCGCCACTGCTCGACGATTCCGTCCACGTCGTCCCGCTCCGCCACATCGGGATTGTGCCGCACGTCCCACTCCCGCTTTCCCTCGACGTCAAGTAGCTTGGCCCTAAGATACTTAGGGTCGAGCGAAAAGAGGAGAAGCGATGCGTACCCGCTCCGCCGACATCCTGCTCACCGCCGCGGCGCCGACGGCCTGGGGCACCACGTACCTGGTGACCAGCCAGTTGCTGCCACCGGACCGACCCCTCTGGTCGGGCGCGATCCGGGCCCTGCCGGCCGGCCTGCTGCTGCTCGCCCTGACCCGCCACCGCCCGCGTGGCTCCTGGTGGTGGCGCTCGGCCGTGCTCGGTGCGCTGAACATCGGCGCGTTCTTCCCCCTGCTGTTCCACGCCGCGTACCGCCTTCCGGGTGGGACCGCCGCCGTCCTCGGCGCGGTTCAGCCGCTGATCGTCGCCGGGCTGACGATGCTCGTACTCGCCGAACGCCCGCCACGCCGCACCCTGATCGCCGCCGTCGGCGCCCTCGCCGGGGTGGGTCTGGTGGTGCTCCGGCCGGATGCCGCGCTCGACGCCGGCGGCGTCGCCGCCGGGC
>NZ_JBFAMU010000052.1:0-19430 GCF_040656655.1 Micromonospora sp. NPDC049799 | reverse complement strand
GGACCCCGTCCGGGGCAACCTCTCTAACTTACCCGATCCGTTCCTCGCCGTCAAACTCGTGTCCGAGTTGATCGCCGCCGGGGACGTGGTCCAGCTCGCCGAGTCCGACTACCGGTACGCGGACGGTCCGCTCCGGCTCCGGATCGTGCGGGTCCGGCCGGACCTCAGCGAGTGGTACGACGGCGAGTGGGTGTGGCTCGAAGGCGTCGAGATCGGGCCGGACGGCCAGGATGCTACGTTCCGGCCGGTGCTGGCACGGGTCGCCGCGCTGCGACCGCAGGCTGACAGGTAGCGGTGAGGTCATCAGGTCTACAGCCATCGCCGAGGACGACGCGGATCTGGTTGGGCCGCGAGGTGATGACTGGCCTGGTTGGCCAGCGCTACCTATGCGGCGTGGCCGGCACGAGCCGGCCGGTGCAGGGCCATGCTGCCGATGGGCGGTGCCTCGTCGTCGTTGTCGAGGTCCAGCGCCGGCTGCAAGGTACGCACGGCAGCTTGTCGGTCGGGCGACCCAGCAGCTCCGCCACTCGGGCGATGGCCGCCTCGCGAGCCTCCGGGGTGACCTGGCGGGCGGCGCGCCGCTGCGCGTCGCCGATCGGGTCATACGGGAACTCGCCCTGGCCCGCAGCACGCGATGCGGCTGCATATCGTCGGATATTCGACGGCGGCGCAGCGCCTCGGTGACGTAGGCGGAAACCTGGCGGGCGGGAGTGCGGCCCAGCTGCTCGGCAGCACCTGGGACTCGGCCATATGGGTGATCTTAAGGGGCGCTCCTATGTCAACCGGATCAAGGCGGACAGCCTACGATTTTTGCCGGCTCCTGCGAGCCGATGCACAGCGGGCAACCACTGCTAGGGTGTGAGCCGCGGAAACAACGATTGAGTGTCGAGGTGGGTCATGCCGTTTCCTGTGGTTCTCGTGGCCGTTGCCGCGGGAACAGCGGTCGCCAACTTTGTGGGTAACAAGGTTATCGAGAATCAGGCGAAGAAAAAGGTGGAAGACCTGCAGGCCCACCACGATGATGAGTACGCGAAGCACCGAGCCGCCGCTGACTCCACCTCTGCGAAGTTGAGAACGCTGGGTGAGCATCAAAAGTCCGCCCTCGACACTGTGATGCCCCGGATCAAAGCCTTTGCAGAACGGAACGAGCGCCAGTTGCGGATGCGTGAACGCCAAATCATCGAGGAGGGAGAGGCGCCCGAAAAACGGGAGATTGGCGCATCGCCCGACGTCTCGAGTCCTGGCGAAATCGCGGCCGCGATGAACGGTATTGTGTCGGCCGCCGCAGGAGGTGGCCTTAGTGGTGCCGCCTACGCAACCGTAGCGAAGGTAGCCACGGCATCTACCGGAACTGCGATCAAAACTCTGAGCGGCGTGGCAGCAAAAAACGCAACCCTCGCGGCGATTGGAGGCGGTGCCAAGGCTGCGGGAGGCGGGGGTATCGCAGCAGGCGTACTCCGGCTCAACATCATCACCGCGGTCCCGGCGGTCGCGCTCAGCGTCGGCCTGATGATCAAGTCGAAGTCTGACGCCGACAAGGCAGTTGCTAAGCGCGATGCAGACGTCAAGGAAGCGGTCGCCACATACAACCAACGGAACGAACTCCTTCGCGGCATTGACGAGCGGGTCGGCGAGATCGAGGAAGTTTTGGCAGGGCTCGTGAGGTGCGCAGGCGAAACGGTCGACCGCCTGGAACAGGCTGAGCGCGAGCCCGGCGGATTCGACCTCGACAACGATGATCATGCGCACCGCCTCCAAGCGGCGCTCCTCGTCGTGAAGGGTGTCGGCGAAGTCGCCGCAGCGCCCGTCGTGAATCCAGATCTGACGCTCGACCCGAATAGCGAGTTTCTGGTGGTCAAGTACCGCAACTACAACCCGGAGCACCCCAATGCCTGACACCCGACCGAACACGGTCTTTGAAGCGGTGGGCCGGATGGCCACGACAGCAGACGCCGCCCAGTACCTCATGGCAATTGTCGATGTTGCTAAGCGCATCGACGCCAACATGACGGAGCGCGCCCGAATCGCAGCTGAACGCGATAAGGAGATCGCCAGAATCAGCGCGGCGAGTCAAGGCTTGCGGGACTATCTGGATCGCGTCTTTAACGAGCGTCGCGAACTGCATCGGGGCTTCTTCGCGAGGCTCGACAAGGCTATCGAGGACCGCGACGCAGAAACTATCCACGCATGTGTCACCGGGATCGTCGAGGTTGCCAAACACTCTCCCCTCAATGACATCGTGGAATTGCGCTCCGTTTGGGCGGACCCGAACGCAGTGATCGAGATTTAGGGTAGGCCCTTCACTGAGGGCTGTCCGCATCGACGTCGACATCGACGTCTAGTGGACGGTCTGACAGAGTGCGCCACGGACAAGGCGGTGACGGCTCGCTCCGCACCTGCGTTCGGCTCGCCGCCGGCGCTGTGGCCAACCTCGTGGCGCAGGGGAACGGTAGGGTCGCACCCACCGCCCTTGACCAATTGCAGGAGGTGGGGCCGTGCCGCAGCTCGCCTTCGCCAACAGCTTCTGGCAGAGCTACGACGTCCTGGAGAAGCCGGTCAAGGCCGGCGTACGCAAGGCGATGGAGAAGTTCCAGCAGCTCAGCATCGCCGAGCTGCACGCCGACAAGGGCCTGCATCTGGAGTCGGTGAACAGTGCGCGGGACCCGCGGATGCGGACCATCCGGATCACGGACTTCTGGCGCGGGGTGGTGCTGGCGCCCGACGACGGCAGCGACACCTTCCTGCTGCTCAACGTCGTGCGGCACGACGACGCGTACACCTGGGCGGCGAAGCGGCTCTACACGGTGAACGGGGACCCGGGCGCTGGAGGTCCGCAACGTCGTCGCCATCGAGCAGCTCACCCCCGCGCTGGAGAAGGCCGCGGCGGAGGCGCCGAGCCTGCTGTTCGCTCGCTACTCCGACACTGTGCTGCGTCACCTCGGCATCGACGACCAGGTGCTGCGGGCGGTTACGCACGATCATCGACAAGCGGCAGCTGGACGCGTTCGGCACGCTGCTGCCCGAGGACCAGTTTGAGGTGCTGCAATACCTCGCCGAGGGCTTCTCGCCGGAGGAGGTCTACCGTGACGTCGTGGCCGAGCGCCGGCCGGCGGACGCGACGCCGGAGTCGAGCGAGAGTCTGGCGGTGGCGATCGCCAACACCGCCAACCGCATCACGCTGGTGACTCGGCCGGACGAGCTCGCCGAGATCCTTGACAAGCCCTTCGCTGCCTGGCGGGTGTTCCTGCACCCGTCGCAGCGGCGGGTCCCGTACCGGGTCTCCTACAACGGGCCGGCCCAGGTGACGGGTGGGCCGGGAACCGGGAAGACGGTGGTGGCGCTGCACCGGGCAAGCACCTGCTCTCCCGTGCGCCCGATAGCCGGGTGCTGCTGACCACGTACACCAATGCCCTGGCCGGGACCCTGCGGGAGAACCTGGCGCTGCTCCTCGACGACGAGGAGCAGTTGGCGCGGGTGGAGGTGACCATGGTGAACGCGTTCGCGCACCGCGCCGTGCGGGCCCTCGCCGGGCGGGTGCCGACCCCCGTCGGCGACGTGGACGAGCGGCAGGTCTGGCGGCGGGTGTGCCGGAGGCTGAACCTGCCCTGGACCGAGCAGTTCCTCGCCCAGGAGTTCCGGCACGTGATCCTCGCCCACAACGTGCAGACCCGGGAGGAGTACCGCGCGGCCAGCCGGCGGGGGAGAGGGTCGGCGCTCGGGCCGCGGCAGCGCGACCGGGTGTGGGACGCCGTGGACATGTTCCAGAAGGAGCTGTCGGCCGCCGGCACTGCCACCCACCTGCAGATCTGCGCCCGTGCGGCACAGCTGCTCGGCGGTGCCGACCTCACCGATCACGGGTACGACCACGTCGTGGTCGACGAGGCGCAGGACCCGCATCCCGCACAGTGGCGGGTGCTGCGGACCGCCGTGACGCCCGGCCCGGACGACCTCTTCATCACCGGCGACCCGCATCAGCGGATCTACGACTCCCGGGTGTCGCTCAACGCCCTCGGCATCTCCGTCACCGGGCGTAGCAGCCGGTTGCGGGTCAACTACCGCAGCACCGAGGAGATCCTCTCCTGGTCCACCGGGGTGCTCACCGGATCGCGGATCGAGGACCTCGGCGGCGACCGTGACGACAGCCTCGCCGGCTACCGGTCACTGCTGCACGGCAAGCGGCCCCACGCTGCGGGGTACCCGACGAGCCAGGCCGAGGTCGCGGCGCTCGTGGAGCGGGTGGGGGAGTGGCTGGAGCAGGGCGTGGCGGCGAGTGAGATCGCGGTGTGCGCTCGGTTCAACCTCACTCTTGGCGACGTGCAGGAGGCGTTGGCTGCCGCAGGGATTCCTTCTGTGCGGGTTCGGGATCAGCCTGGCGCGGACGTCGACGGGGTGCGGCTGGCCACCATGCACGCGATGAAGGGGCTGGAGTTCCGGTGTGTGGCGGTGATCGGTGTTACGGCGCGGTCGGTGCCGTTCGCGAAGGAGGTCACGCCGGCCGAGGTGGATCCGACGCAGCACGAGAGCGACCTGCTCCGGGAGCGGTGCTTGCTGTTCGTGGCGAGCACCCGGGCCCGTGAAGCGCTGCATGTGTCGTGGAGCGGAACCCCCAGCGTGTTCCTGCCGTTCCCCGCTTGAAGCTAGCCCAGGTGACCCTGAGCTCCGCCGAAAGCTTGCGGCGGAGCTGCATCGCATCACGTCGGCGCGTTCATGCCTTCCGATGTGAGCTCCCATACGCCACGATTCTCGGATCGCTTGATCAATCCATCGTCGACCATGTCCTTACGCTCCCAGCGAGCGGCGTTTCGCCACCGCACTTCGCGCCCATCGAGGATCCGGTAGTCGCCCTCGAGGAAGGTATGCTCCATGCGGCGTTCGAGCTCCGCGAGCAACTTGTCGGCCTCCTGCCGACCGCCAGCTTCCTGAAGAATCACCAGGATGTACCCTCGGAAGGCCTTCTGCGGCGTCAGACCGCGCATTCGTCCGACAGGACGCTGAGGCGGCGCCTTCGATGACGGCCCGTTGCTTTCGGCGCCGGTCGTTGCTGTAGCCGGCTGATCATGTTCCTCCCAGATGTCGCTGAGAGACTTCCCGTCGCGCTGCCGTTGCCAGGCCTTCCAACCGTTGGCCTCATAACCAGCGACATGACGTGCAGCGCTCGAAGGAGTGTCGTGCAGGGAACCGTCCCGCAGGCGTAGCCGACCATCGTTCGTGAGCCACGCTTCGTGTTGCTTCCCCTGATTTCGCCGATCCCAGACGAGGCGCTCATCTACGTCGAGGGCGCCGTCGGCAAGCAGCCGAGCGAGTTTGGTGGACGATGCCGGCTTCACATGCGCTCTCCTTGGTGGCCTTTCTACGGGGTCAGCGAGACTTCCGGCCAGGTTCAAGAGTCGCCGCAGCACTGTGTTGGGCGTATCGACGAACGCTTGGGCCTTGGACTGCAGTAGGGCGTACACCTCGTCGTCTACTCGGATGGTTGGTGCCATTTGCTGCCTCTCTGCATCGACGACGCCTGGATGTGACAGTGTTGCAGACAGAAGAAGCCCAGGGAAGGTGCCGGCCGATCGAACATCAGAGGTGTCGTACACAGTGGGCGAGGTCGTCGGAGTCCTGGCCGAACGGTGTTCCCCCTCGCCCGTCTGCTTGTACGTCTCGGCCTCCGTTGGTGAGAGCATGATCGTCATGTCGAACGACTGCGTCCCTGTTCCGAGCCGCTTGCGGGCGCTCCTTCGCGGATGGAACGCCGAGGGGCGCCAGCCCCAGGGCGGGGTCGGTTGGAACCGGTCAACGTGGCTCCCCAGCTTGACGGAGCATCAGGACCTTCTCGCGGAGCTGCCGGACCGGCTCGGCCGCGACCATGTGACAGAACGCGGCCGCCGGGCTGGTGAGGGCGAGCACGAGGCCGTCCAGGCGTTCGTGACGGCGATGGCGTGGGGGTACGGGCGGGTCGGGTACGGTGCGTTCCGAACCGCCCGGGTGCTGCGCGAGAACGACGAGGCGCCCCGGGTTCTCCGCGAGGTGGCGTTGAGAACGCGCCGCGATGGCGGGGCGGAGGCGTTCGAATGGCTGAAGCAGCACCGCCTTCGCTACCTCGGCGTCTCCTTCGCCACCAAGTACCTGTTCTTCTGCAGTGATGCGGAGGCAGCGCCAGCGCTGGTGCTCGATCGGCGCGTACAGCGATGGCTCTGGCAGCACGCCGACTGCCACGTCAGTCTGGACTGGAACGTTAAAGACTACCGCCGGTACCTGTGTCTGGTAACCACGTGGGGCCGGGAGCTCAATCTGAGGCCTGACGAGGTGGAGTACCTGATGTTCGCCGACGACGGCTGGCAGCAGGTCACCGCCCGGGAGGTCTCCGAGGAGTCCGACGAATTCGCCGTGCTGGACGCTCTTGACGAGGCCGCTGCCGCCTTCGCGGCCCTACCGGGCGACATTCAGCCGAACGATGTTGACGACTTCGAGCTTGGCGTACGGCAGCTGCGTCGTATCGTGCTGGCTCGCGGCTTCGCTCGGCGGACGCCACCGGAGTAACCTCGTCCTGGTCGAGTGGCGCGGGCTGGTGCCATACAGGCCGTCCGCGGCCAGGGCGCACAATGGGGCATACGGGTCAGGACGAATCGGGAATGGGCTCGCCAGCTCGGACCTAGCTCAGGCAGTCTTCGCCAGACATGCCGTCAACCCTTGGCGCCTGCGGTGGTGAGGCTGCTCAGTGGTGCGGTCGGTAGGGCGATCCAGCCCTCGGTCGTGGCGGCGGCCAGGTCGGCCTCGGCGGGTCGGGTGGCCTGACCGATGGCAGCCGCACGAGCGGTCAGGGCCGCCACGACAGCGTCGATTGCATGGTCGCTGTCCCTGCACACCGGCTCTAACGCACCGAGTTGCAGCCACGGTGCGCTGGCGATCAGTCCGTCCACCAAGTCGCTCAGTGCGCCGCTGTGCTGCCGCCCCTTGTATCCGCGATGGGGCAGCCCCCACTGCTTCAGCGACGCCGCAGGATAGACCTCGACGACCGTTCCGCCGCCGCTGCGGTCCACCGGTTGCCCGCCTTCGGCGAGCCGCGCCAGCAGGGCCGCACACCGCATGGCCGTGTGTGCGATCCGATCCGCGGCCACGCTGAGCGAGAGGCGACCGGTCAGCTCCTGGGTCACCACGTCGGTGCGGCGCCAAGCCAGTGTTCTGCGCCAGTCGCGCCCGATCAGGTCGGTTGGGGCGGCCAGCTCGCCACGGTGGTGGGCGATGACGAATTCGACGAACGGCTCCGGCCAACCCAGCGGACAATCGATCCCGGCCTTGTCGGTGGCCGATGCCGCCCGCAAAAGCTCATCATCGCCGGCGCCGATAACCAGCTCCTCCAGCACCGCTCCGACAGCAGTCCACCGGATCCAGGCCACCGCGGTGTTGGTGTCCTCCGCCGCAAGATCGATCCCCGCTGTCAGCATCCGCCTAACCTAGTGGGCTCGAGTGAATGTCCATATCGTCCGGCGCGCCAAGTCGCGACCGGTCGATTCACCGACGGCAGCCGAGCCATGCATGCCGCCACCGCAGGCGGATCGCCCGAGATCTGTGTCGGTACGGAGGATTGGCAGCCGAAATCCAGTTGATGATGATTGCGCCCGTGGCCCTCTTCCTGACCGACCTGGATCCTCGTGCTCGCGTGAAGGGGTCGCGGGACGGCCTCGGCGCGCAGGCTGTCTGGTCAGCGACGGGACGGCCGCTCATCGGCAATCTCACCACCGTCACTGACTCGCTAGAGGGCTTCACCACCTTGCTCGTCGGGCTGAGGCTCGCCGAGCTCACAAGTGCGGACGAGTTGGACAACCCGACGAACGCCTTCCTGATCTGGGAGCAGATGACGGCGTACGTGCGGCACGTCGTACACGGTCATCGCGGCTTCTTCGGCCTGCAGCGGATCGCGGCGCGGGCGGCGAAGGCGGGTAGCAATGGCGGCAAGGTGCACCTGTCGGCGCAGCCAGAGCACCAAATTCTCAGCAACCAGCGGACGGACGGGCTGCTCGGCAACTACACCTCCCCGGCGCGGACGTCCGGACTCGTCGCCCCGGGAAGCCCTGCGCGGCTCACCCCGGAGGCGGCCGCCTTCGTGGACGCCGTCTATCTACCGCGACTCGAGTCTGGGTGGGGCCCGGATGCCCGCCACCTCGTCCGGGAACTGCGGCGGGACCGGGTGCTGTTCGACCTCGGGGCGAACGAGAAGTGTAAGTCGGTGGCAAGCATCTTCAGCCCGGCGATGTCGCAGCAGGAGGTCGACTTTTACCGGTACCACCTGGTCGAGGGCGGCCCGGGCGACCCGACCGAGGGGCGGCAGCCCAGGTTAGCCACTCTCCTTGAAACCAGACCATCCGAATCCGTCTGGCCCTCGCGGCCGTACCTGATGGCGATCGCCGACGATGCCGAGTCGCGCGGTTGGAACGACATCGCCGACCTGGTGCGCCGGGTCATCGCCTGCGAATCCGTGCTCGCACCGGCGTCCCTGCTCTTCAGCTACCTGCTCGGGCGGAACGGCGCCCACATCGACAAGGTCGTGGCCGACCTTCGGTCGTCCTGGGGTGACCGCCTCGGCTCGATCGACCCGCTTGCGGTCTCCGCGCTGCCCGGTCAGGAATGGCCACGCATCGCCGAGGCCCTCGCCGGCGGTGACTATTCGCAGCTCATCAGGGCGTTGGCGGAGCGCAACGCCACGGTGATGCGGGAGCGCGGTGGAGCGCTCCCCTGGCTGGAGATAACCGATCAGGACCAGCTGCGGGTGCGGTTCCGCGACGAGCCGGCCGGCCTACCCACCGGCGACCAGATTCCGGAGCTGTGGTGGTACCCGTACTTCATCCCGTCACTCGTGTCCATGCTGCTGGCGATCGGGAAGGGTGAGGCGTGAGCGAGGGCATTCCCCGGGCGGTACTCACCGAGGCGCTGCGCGCCCAGATCAACGGCCGAGAGGTGCTGGCCGCCGTATTTTGCACGTTCCGCTTCGATCCCGGCTTCTTCGAGCGCGAGATCCTTCCGGCTCTCTTCGACCTTCAACTGCACCAGGACCCACAGATCCGGCGCGTCCAGCTCGAGGAGGCGTTACGTCCACTTGCCGGTCGCGTCGCCGTCTACTACGACCCCGGCGCAATCGTGACGGGTGACGGAACCGCCTGCCTGGACGTGCGTCGATTCCCGGTCCGGCCCCGCACCGGCTACTTTCATCCGAAGAGCGCGTTCATCCTCGTGCGGGACACGTCGACGCAGGAACGCTCGCTGGTCGTGCTCACCGGGTCGGCGAACCTGACCCAGGCGGGCTGGTGGGAGAACGTCGAGTGCGCCCACCTGGAGGAGATTGCCGAGTTCGGCCGGTCGCGGACCGCTCCGGACGTTCAGCGGTTCCTCAGCCACCTGCGGACCATGGCGAAGAACTTCGACACCCACGCAGCTCTGGACGACATCCACGGCATGCTTCGTACCGTGCAACCAATCGTGCACCGCACGGCGAACGGTCGGCTGCACCCGCACTTCCTCTTCAACGGGCGGCGCGGTGCGCAGTCGCTGGTCGACCAGCTCGACACCGCCGCCGGCCAGTGGCTACGTCACGCCGATCTGGAGGTGCTCTCCCCGTATCTCGACGATGCGGACGCGTCAGTGCCGCTCGAGACCTTGATCGACCGTTTTCAACCGGGAAAGTGGCGGGTGCTGCTGCCCGAGGAGGGCGGTCTCGCGCGGTGCCGTCCGGAGCTCTACGACTGGGTGCGCGAGCGAGGCGGCGAATGGGGGCGGCTGCCCAAGGCGATCCTCGCGCGCGGCGGCAAGCAGGCGGCGGGAGCGGCGCACCGCACCGTGCACGCGAAGGTGTACCGCTTCTTCACCAAGGACTGGGAGATCACGCTCGTCGGGTCGTTCAACCTGACCAGCCCGGCGCACTCGGGCAGCGGCAACGTCGAGAGCGGGGTGCTGTCGGAGTTGGCCATCGACCGGCGCCCGCGGTTCTGGCTGGAGGCGATCGAGGAGCCACCGCCGTTCGCGCAACCGGTTGGCGAGGACGACGGCGTCGATCAGGGCTACGTGCCGCTGCTGGCGCGGTACGACTGGGCATCTGGGCAGGCGGAGGTCCTGTGGGACGGCGCGGGCGAGAGCCGGCCCATCCAGGTGTACGACCGCGGTGTTCACCTCTTCGACGTCGGGCAGCTGGAGCGAGCCGTCTGGACGGCGCTGACCGTCGACGACGCAGCGATCCTGCGCGAGCGGCTCCGCGAGACCAGCTTCCTCACCGCGGTCGCCGGTGACCAGCGCGGGATCGTCCTCGTCCACGAGGCCGGCATGGCACATCGCCCGTCGATTCTGCTCGACCTGAGCCCCGCCGACATCCTTCGCTACTGGTCGATGCTCACCGCGGAGCAGCGAAACGCCTACCTGGCCGCGCACGGCGAGGCGCTGCGCGGACCCGGGGAGGGGCTGCCGGTGGAGGCCCCTCCAGATACCATCTTCGATCGGTTCGCCGGGATATTCCACGGGTTCGCGTCGCTGGGTCGCGCCGTGCGCGACGCCCTCGACGAAGAACGGGTCGAGGAGGCTCGATTCCGGATGTTCGGCGCCAAGTACGATTCCCTGCCCGTCCTCGTCGAGCAGATGGCGAACGAGACGGCGGGGGATCGGCTGGATCGGTACCTCATGGTGCTCTGCGCGCAACAGCTCGCCGACCTCATACGCTGCCGCTACCCCGCATTCTGGGCGTCGGATCCGGCCGGCGTTTCCCGCCTGGAAGAGGCGCTCACCGTGCGGGCCGTCCTGCGAGAGCAGCTCATCGCCCGTAACGACGCCGAGATGGCGGAGTTCCTCGACTGGTACGAGCCCCGGTTCCTGGGCGAGACGGCGACGGTGACAGCATGATGATCACTGTAGACACCGCGGCGCAGCTACTGGACTTCGACCGGAAAATCCACAATCCGCAGCGGGCGAGGGATCAGCTCCACGGGGCCGTCGCCCTGCACAACATCCTGCAGCGCCATCGTGTCGCCTACCTGGCCGACGAGGTCGGCATGGGCAAGACGTACGTTGCGCTCGGCGTCGTCGCGCTGCTGCGCCACTTCACCCCGGACCTGCGGGTGCTCGTCATCGCGCCGCGGGAGAACATCCAGCAGAAGTGGGAGCGGGAGCAGGGCGTCTTCACCAAGAACAACGTGCGCGTGGACGACCTGCGGGTGCGGATGCCGGGTGGGCTGCCGGTTCGACCGCTCGTGCACTGCCGGAGTCTGATCGAACTGTTGGAGGAGACCGCAGTTGGCCCCGACCGCGACTTCTTCGTCCGGCTTCCCAGCTTCAGCCTGCCCCTGCGCCGTGACGCCCAGCAGCGCCGCAACCTGCGTGACCGGCTGTGCGCGCAGGTGCCGTGGCTTCCCGACGACCTGGTCGACCTGCGGGCCAACGCGGACGTCATCAAGGACCGGTTCGCGCAGGCGATCAACGCCGCGTTGCCTCACTTCGACTTCGTGATCGTTGACGAGGCGCACAACCTGAAACACGGCAGGGGCCCGCAGTCGTCCTCCCGAAACCGGGTGCTCGCCACCGTGCTCGGCCGCGACAGTGCCGACGTCGACCGGAGACTGCGTGAGAAGTACGGCCGGCGGGCCGGCAAGGTGCTGCTGCTGTCCGCGACGCCGGTGGACGACGACTACCGGCAACTGTGGAATCAGCTCGATGTCTTCGGGCTGGCGGAGCCCTTCCGGCCGCTACGGGACCCCGACGCCACGGAGCAGCAGCGGCGGGAGGCGGCAGGGGAGTTCTTGATCCGCCGGGTGACATCCCTGGAGGTTTCCGGGCAGCAGTTGACCAAGAATCTCTACCGGCGGGAGTGGCGCGGCGGGGGCGTCGCCGAGCACGATGAGCCGATCCGGATCTCGGACGACCGCCAGCGACTGACCGTCGCGCTGGTCCAGAAGAAGGTGAGCGAACTGCTCGACGACGAGCGGTTCGGCACCCGGTTCCAGGTCGGCATGCTGGCGTCGTTCGAGTCGTTCCTCGAAACCAGCGCCGCGAAGAAACCGACCGCGACGGAGGACCCCGACGACATTCCGGACGAAGCCGTCGAGGGCAACTTCGACGACGCCGGGCAGGCCACCGACGCAATCGAGCGGCAGGGCATCGACGTGCCGATGCTCAACGACCTGGCCCGCGACCACTTCCGGCGGTTCGGCCGCGAGCTGCCGCACCCGAAAATGGACGCCCTCGTCCGTACCCTCGCCACATCCTGGCGCGACGGCCGCAAAGGGCTGGTATTCGTCCGCCGGGTCGCGTCCGTCACCGAACTCAAGCGCAAGCTCGACGACGAGTACAGCGACTGGCTCGTCGACCGACTACGCAACCGGTTGAAGGAGCGGCATCGGCCGGCGTTCGAGAACGCCGTCGACGAGTTCCGCCGACAGCGATCGCTACGTGACCCGGCCGCTCCCACGGCGGTGGAACAGGTTCGGGAGGACGATGACGCCGGCGGGCAGGACACATTCTTTGCATGGTTCTTCCGGGGTGCCGGACCCAGCGGCATCGTCAGCGGCGCGACCGTCCAGGCGAGGTTCCGCAACCAGGGCGGCGCGCTCGGCACCTTCTTCGACGACAACCACGTCATGACGCTTCTCGACGCCGGCCCCGGGCAGGTCCGGGAACTGCTGGCAGGCGCGCTCGGCCAGGAGCGGGACAAGGTCGACCGGCTCATCCGCGAGCACTCACGCCACTACCTCACCGAGGCGAAGCAGGCGACCCGAGCCGCGCGGTTCGACGCTGTCCAGGCCGCCGCGCTCGAACTGCTCGCCCACCACGAAGGGCCATACCGGGAACGTGCCGAGGTGATCTGGCGTGAGTTGTACCGTCCGGAGAAGCGCAGCGCCGTCTCGGCGGAGGCGGACCCGGATCTGCTGGAGACCAGGACCTTCTTCACCGAGCTTCGCCGGCGGGAGCGGCTGCGCAGCCTGATCTGGCCGGAGCCCACCGGGGCCGACCCGGGCGAGTCGTTTCGCGAGCAGTATCTCCGCGCACAGCTCCTCTCTGCCGCTGCCCGCCTCGGGCACGCCTTCCTCGACCTGTACGCCGTGGTCACCGACCACCTGCCAGCGCTGGAGCCTTCCGCCGCGATCGACCGGCCGGACGTGGCGATCACCGCATACCTGGATGAACTCGAAAGCCAGGCAGCGGCCTCACCCGGCACCCGACAGTGGGCAGGGTTGGATGAACTTGCGGCCCTGGCCGAGCACTACGAGCTCGTCCTCGACACCAACCTGCCCGATGCGAGGGTGGTCGATCTGCGAGAAGCACGCGCTCTTGTCAGCCGACTCCTCACCGCGCAGGAGCCCGTCGCCGGGATGTCCGGCCGGGTCAACAGGCGCCATGTGCACCAGTTCCGTCTCCCCGGTTATCCGCTCGTGCTGATCTGCACCGACCTCCTTCAGGAAGGGGAGGATCTGCACACCTTCTGCTCACGCGTCTACCACTACGGTCTGGCCTGGACACCGTCGGCGATCGAGCAGCGGATCGGACGGATCGACCGGGTGCGGTCCGAGAGCGAGCGCCGGCTGACTGCCCTGAACCGTGCGGACGGCGACGACCTGCTGCAGGTGTACTACCCCCATCTCACCGACACGGTCGAACGCTTGCAGGTCCGTCGTGTACTACGCAGGATCAACGATTTTCTCCGGCTGATGCACGAAGGTCTGGTCCTGCCCACCACCGGCGACGGCCACCTGGACATCAGTCGGGAGGCACTGGTCGACGAGGACGTCCCACCGCCGCCGGCCGAACCGCTGCGGACATCCTTTCCCGTACGCCCCGAGCACCTCGACGGGCAGGTCCGGCCACTGGCGGTGGACGAGGCGCTCGCCATGAAGCAGTTCGAACGCTTCAAAGCGCTGCCACGTGTGCCTCTGGGCGGCGTCGCGGTCGAATGGGAGCGGAACCAGCCCGGAGAGGGCACGCTCCTCGGCACGGTCGTCTTCGCTGGCGGACGGCAGCAGCCGTTCAGTCTGCAACTCGAACGGGAAGGCTCGCATCTCGTCGTCCGGTGTGTGAGCCCGATTGGGAGAATCAGCACCGGGGACCAGTGGGATGACCTGGCGAGGTGGTCGGCCGGCATATCGGCGCGGCTCGGCACCGTGGAGGCTCGCGGCGGCAGCTACGACGTCACCGTGGAGGAAGATGTCCTTCTCACCGGGCCGACGTACGACCCGCCTCGCGTCGCGGCGCTGATCCGGCGGGTCACGACGCTGGCCGATGGGCTTGAACGGGAGCATCTTCCCGAACGCGATCGACTACTCACGGAGTTCAGGGCGGAGTTGGAGCGGGATGTGCGGCATGCGCGATGACTGGCGTCGGCTCTGCGAGACCGATGACATGCGGCCGAAGGGAAAGCAGGTGAGAGTCTCCTTCGCCAATGGCCGCTCACATTCCGTACATGTACACGACGGCGCAGAGGGGTATGTCCTTACCGCTGTGGTCGCCGGGGCTGAAACCGTGGGGCGGTGGGACCGCCTGTATCGGGAGGCCTGGGAGAGGAACCGCCACAGCCGGCTGGTGGGCTTCCGGGTCGACGCGGAGGGCCGCATGATCGCCCACGGGTGGACGCCGAAGGACGGCCTCACCGCGGACGCCTTCCAAACTCTCGTCCGCGCTGTCGCACGGGAGGCGGACCGTTACGAGTTCCAGTTGACGGGCGCAGATCGACGCTAGCGGCTGCCCCAGCCTCGCCGCCAGCGATGGGGCACCCGCTGCGCGGCACGCCACGGTCGCCCTGTCGACCAGTGCTTGTTCGTCTGCCGAGCCGATCGAAGCCGCCACGACGTGCGGTCTACAGTCTCACCCGTGGAACGAGCTGAGGTCCTCGTCCGGCAGCCGAACCGGAGTAACGAGCCTGCCCGGGCCCCCGTCCTGCCCGCGTACGTTGAGCCTCGGTCCTGGTAGAGGAAGAGTCGCTGTTGCAGGGCCGGTCGTCCAGAAGCCGTTCCGCCGTTTGTGTCGGCTGCCGCCGCGCCCGCGTTGGCGTCGGCCAGACGGCCTGACGAGAACGATCCGTCGAACGAGTGGGGAGAAATCATGAAGGAAAAGGCAGAGCCCCTGACGACCGGCGCATAGGCCCGCGCCGAGCCGATTAAGGACGG
Source organism: Micromonospora sp. NPDC049799 (assembly GCF_040656655.1). NCBI lineage: Bacteria > Bacillati > Actinomycetota > Actinomycetes > Micromonosporales > Micromonosporaceae > Micromonospora > Micromonospora sp. NPDC049799. The sequence continues at coordinate 4,311 of NZ_JBFAMU010000052.1, read as the reverse complement.
CGTACGCTCATGCGGCGAGCACGAACTGGTGCTTCGCGTTCACGGCTGCGAGGTGCAGCAGCCGGTTGCCGAGGGCGATGCCCCGAGCCGACAGCAGCTTGTCCGCGTCCGCGTCGAGCGCGACCGCCCTGCCGCCCATGCTGGTCGAGCGGACCGGCGCCGTGGTGAGGCGCTGGACGAATGCGCGCGCTCGACGCCCGGGAGTGGGCTGCGGCGGAGCGAGGCGCGCGTCCAGGGCCACCGCCGACAGCAGGGCTTCCCACTGCTCGACCAGCGTCGGCGGATCGTCGAAGACCTCCAGCAGCACCGGGTGGCCGGCCGCACCGATGAGCACGCCACGCTGCCCGTACAGCGGACGGGTCGTGCTGAGGATTGCCGCCAACTCCGCCGCCTGGCGGTCCTGCAGGTCCACGAGGGACGAGGTCGGCGAGTTGCCCAGATCGCGCTCGTAGCGACTCACCCGCCGCCACACGTCGCTCTGGTCGACCGCCGTCCCGCGGCCGGGGGTCTCCGCGCGCAGGCCGTGCAACGCACCGCGTACGGCCAGCGGCGCGCGGTGTCGGGCCAGGCGCTGGATCTTGCCGCCCGCCCAGCGATTCTGCTCGACGCAGGCGACCTGCACGTCCCGCTGTCCCTGGGCGTCGACCAGCACGCTGCGTGTCACCACTCGGTGCTGCCATCCACCGTCGAGCAGCGCGCCTTCCAGCAGCAGCAGGGGAGTGCCGCCCGGGTTGCTGACCCGCAGCTTCCCGACCACCGGGGTCGGCAGCTCGTCGATCCGGGCGTCCGCCGGCAGGGAGGTGCGGCAGGCGGCCGGCGCGATCGGGGCATCCGTCCACACCGGGAAGACGGTGAGCGGTCCGGCCTGGGTCGGGGCGCCCAGGTGCAGGGCGGGCATAGCTGTCATCGAAGCCTCCTGTTGGTACTTATCTCGTTCGGCGCGATAAAGCTAGCAGGGGTTTTCGCGGTAAGCAAGATAAGGTGGGGGCGTGAAAATCGGTGCTCCCTCCGCATGGCGCGACAGCCAGGGCAGGCGGCTCGTCGACTACCCTCGTCCGTCGCTCGCCGTGGACGTCGCATTGATGACGGTGACCCCGGACACCGGCCAGCTCGCGGCCCTGCTCGTGCGGCGGGACGAGCCCCTGGACGGCAGCCGCTGGGCGCTGCCCGGCACCTTCGTGCAAGAACGGGAGCGGCTGGCCCAAGCCGTGCTGCGGCTGCTGCACGACAAGTGCGACGTCTCCGGGCTCGCCCCTCGCCAGCTGCACGTCTTCGACGACCCCGACCGGGACCCCCGGGGGTGGGTCATCTCGGTCGCGCACGCCGACACCGTTCCGTACGACCGGATCAGTCGGCAGGTCGAGGAGCGGCCCGATCTCCACCTCGCGCCCGTGGCCCCGCCGGACGGGGATCGCCCGCCGCTGCCCGAAGGCCAGGCCACGCTGCCCGCCGACCACGAAGAGATCCTCGCCCGGGCCGTGGACGACCTGCGGGCCCGCTACCGCGACGCGGCCGATCCGGACCGGCTCCTTAACGAGCGCTTCACCATCCGCCAACTGCAGCAGATCCACGATGCCGTCGACGGCCGGGTCAGCCACAAGGACGCCTTCCGCCGATTCGTCGACGACAAGATCGAGGGCACCGAACACGTCGACCGGAGTGGGCCGGGACGACCGGCTCAGCTCTACCGCCGCCGAGCCACGGATGTCGTTGTCCCGGCCGCGACCCGGGCCGCGGAGACGGCGTACTCGGCTGACGACCTACTGGCTGCCGTCGCCGAGTACGCCGGCAGCGTCGACCGGGTCACCATCCAGGGCTACGCCTCGTGGGCGCGCTCCACCGGTCGTCCCAGCGAAGGGCTGATCCGCCGACGACTCTCCGCCGAGATGGGGGGCTGGTCCGGCATCGTCCGGGCGGCGACCAGCACCGCTGGCACTTGGCGGACGTGACGAGGCCAACCAGTTGGCGCTGCTCGCCGGTCGCGCGGGGCTGCCCCAGACGACGGCGCGGCAGGAGCACGAGCAGTTCTCGCCGGGGTCCGCGCACGTGCCGAGGCGGATGGCGTTGTCACCTCCGCTGAGCTGCGGGAACTTCAGCGCACCGCGGATGAACTTGCGGCGCGAGCGCCGCTTCCCGCCGACACGCCTTGGACGTCGCGGCCTCAACCCCAATGAGGTGTACGCCTTCCTCGACCGGCTCGCCGTCGACATGGCCGCTGTCTACGACGCGCTCGCGCGGAGCCGGCGCGAGACCGCCGTCGTAAAGGACGCGTTGCGCCGGTGGCGGTCCGAGCAAGCCGAGGGTGGTCGTCGGTGCGCGGGCGATACGTGATCCACCTGCCCGTGGTCGCCGCCGATCTGCCGGCCGCGCAGCGCCTGGCCCGGGTCATCGGCCGCTGGATCACCGTGCTGCCGATGATGGACCCGGGGGAGATGACCGTGTCCGAGGAGGACGAGCAGTTTCTTCATTACCGCGTCTTCTGCGACCTGCGGCTGCCGGGTGGCCGGCGCTGCATTCTCCGCGACGGCCACGACGGCGCCTGCGCCCGCCGGCTGCCCCGGTGAGCGGCATCGGGCACCTGTCGGTTCGTGCCTCAGCTGGCGAAGACCGCCCGTGCGGGAAACTGGCCGGTGCGCCGCCAGGCATTGGCGATCTTGGCGGTGATGGCCACCAGCGGCCGAGTCGAAGTGGGCGTCGCCGACGCACGCCTCAAGGGTGCCCGGGTGGATCGTCAAGATGCGGTCGAACCTGTCGCACATGCCGAACTCGTACCGGACTTCGTCGGAAGAGGCTTCCACTCGGCGTGTGACAACCAGCATGCCCAATGTCCGACCCTCAGCTCTGACCGGGGCGGCCCGGCGACTCTGGGAAACCCGCCGCATAGGCGGCATCCACCAACTCCTGAAGGTGACGGATGGCGTCCGCCTTCTGGCCGGTGTCGGGTAGTTGCTGCTCTCCGGTCGCCACCAGGCCATGCCGCCAGTGACCGACGACTTCCTGCTGAGCGATATGTGGCATCTCGCTGATCCACAATGAACCCAGGTTGTTGTCGACGATCTCCTGGAGGTGCTGCGCCGCCTGCTTGTCCGACAACCGGGAGATTAGGAATTCAAGCGTCCAGTCGAACAGGCCGCCTGTTGCGGTCCAGTCCACTCCGGGCCTCAGAACGATGATGCCGGCCATCACTTCCCCACGACGGATACCAGCGGGCCGAGGCTGCGGTCCAGGATGCCTTTCATCCCAGGATCACGTGGCCAGTCGGTAGTCCGGGATGCCGCAGCGACGATCCTCGGCGGGGTCGTCGGACGACCGGGCCACAACTCCCTCCGGAATCGGTACCCGGGAGATGTGGATGCCCTCAAGGCAGGTGTCACACCAGAACGAGGCGTAGCCGTACGCCGATCCCGACGGCCCTGTGAAGACGAGCCGTAGCGTGCGGTGCTCGCAGTTCGGGCAGGGCAAGTCCGTGACTGCGGGCAGTGCACGGTACGCGACGTCGTAGGCGTCGAGCCACTGGTCGAAGGTCGCCATTAGTCAACTCCTTCCGGACCAGATTGCTGGTTGTCCCACCACTGCTCCTCGTGCGCGTAGGCCCGATCCTCGAAGGCGTCGGCCTCCGAACGTGTCGTGGGGTAGGGGCGGCCGTCCCGGAGTTCCGACACGTGGAACCTTTCGTGTTCGAGAGTACGGGCGAGATCCTCTTCACTCCGGAATGCCTCGCGGCAGAGTGTGACCGACCCGTCGGGTCTGGTCATCCCGCACACTCCGGAGATGCGGTTGTTGATGGTGAACTGGATGTCGGAGACGTCGATGCCGTACTTGGCGGCGATGGTCCGCACCGACGCCATCGTCATCGGCATTCGAGGGCCGGCACCCCTGCCGCGTACCCGGCTCAGACCCTCCGTCTTCGCGTCCGTTTGCCTGAGCCGTCCCAGCGCCTGCTTGAGCTTGTCGATGAGGTCGCCCAGGCGACGCACCTCCGGAACGAGCCGGCGAAGGCTGTTCAACAGTGCGCGGAGCAGCTTCGCGATACGGGCCGCCCAGGACGCCACCAGCGTCGTCACCTGTTCCACGACCAGCGGCGCGGCGAGCCCGCCGGTGATCACCAGCTCACCGGCGTACACGATGAGGCGGGACACGCAGGTGGCGATGGCGTCGCGGACGAGCAGTCGGACGGCGGCGACCAGGCCGGCGGTGCCTTCGGTGATCGCGGCCATGGCGTCGCACCGTCCAGGCCGGGCACCGGCAGCAGGTTGAGCGCGCTGGCGGTCAACTGGAGGAACGCCAGCAGGGCCAACGCGGCCCAGAACT
>NZ_JBFAMU010000051.1:0-19483 GCF_040656655.1 Micromonospora sp. NPDC049799 | reverse complement strand
CTTCGAGGGGCACCTCGCTCACCAGCGCCGCGAGTTCGCCGTGGCGGACCGCCGTGACCTCCCCCGGCGGGTCGCCGACCCCGGGGGCGTCCGGGGTCGGCTCCACGTCGGAGGGCACGATGCCGTAGACGAACAGTCCGGTCTCCTCGGCCATGTCAGCGCTCCTCGTCCCGCCGCCGTCGGGGACGGTCCCGTTCCCGGTCGCGGTCCCGTTCGCGGTCCTGGTCGCGACCGCCGGAGCCGAGTTCGCCGACGGCGTCCTTCACGGCACCGCCGATGGCGCCGACCGTGCTGCCCAACCCGGAGACGGCCTTGCCGGCACCGACCGCCCCGGTCGCCCCGTCGAGCAGGTCGGGCAGGCCCTTCTGGCCCTTCGGGGTGATGTCGAAGCGGTCGACCGCCTCGGCGAACCGCAGGTACGTCTCCACGCTGGCGATGACGATCCGGGCGTTGATCTCCAGGAGCTGGATGCCGACCACCGCCACCGACACCTGTGCGTCGATCACCACGCCCTTGTCCAGGACGGTTTCCACCACGTCGGCCAGATTCGAGCCAGCGCCACCCCGCTCGAGGGCGCCGCCGGCCTGGCTGGTGTTCGTCGCGACGGTCACTGGTCGCGCTCCTCACGTCGACGGCGGACGACCGGGCGACGCGGCGCCTCCGGGGCACGGCGGGACCGCGGCTCCTCCCGGGACCGGGGCTCCTCGCGGGGTCGCGGCTCCTCCCGGGGCTGGGGTCGACGGGCCCGCTCGGGAGCGCGGCGACGCGGCGGGGCCGGCTCCTCCTCGGGCTCCTCCTCGTCGTACCCCTCGTCGAAGTCCTCGCCCTCGTCGTACTCGTCGTACTCCTCCTCCGGAGGACGACGGCGCGCGGGCGGCCGACGGCGGGCGCGCTCGGCGGGCCGGCGCTCCTCGCGCTCCTCCTCGGGCTCCTCCTCCGGCTGCTCCTCGGCCTGCTCGGGTTCGGCGGCGGCCTTCTCACGGGCCTCCTGCTCCTCGCGGAGGGCGGTCTCGTGGTCCTTGACGACCTGGGAGTCCTCGATCTCGCCACGCCAGCCCTCGACCGAGTCCGGGTCGAGCACGGTTGAGGTCATCACGTGGCGGACGAAGTGCTTCAGCTCCAGCCGGGCCCGCCGCCCCTGGGCTCGCCACAGGTTGCCGGTGTGCTCGAAGAGGCCCTGCGGGTGGTACTCCAGCACCACCAGGATCCGGGTCAGGTCCGGTGACAGCTCGTGGAAGCTGACGGTGCCGTCGACCGAACCCTTCTCGCCCTTGGACCGCCAGTGGATCAGCTTGTCCGGGATCTGCCGGACGATCGTCGACTCCCACGTCCGGTGCGACCAGAAGACCTGCGCCTTCCAGGTCATCTTCTCGTCGGAGTCGTTCTCGGCCTGCTCGACCTTCTTCATGAAGCTCGGGAAGTCACCGAACTGGGTCCACTGGTTGTACGCGACCCGTACGGGAACCCCGACCTCGATCGTCTCGACGATGTTGGTGACCTTCTGCTTCTTGCCGCCACCCTTGCCGCCCTTGCCACCGCGGAAGGCCGCCATCACCTTCTCCTTACCGCCGGCCAACCCGGCATGGAACATCGCCTTCATCGGTGAGTCGCCCTGGGCGAGCTTCTGCGCGCCCGTCGCCGCGGCGATCAACCCCGGTCCACCGCCCTGCTGGGCGTAGTCGCTGAGCCGGCCGGTGGCGCCGGTGATCCGGTCGGTCACCACCTGGACGGCGCGTTCGCCGATCGCGTGCGCCAGATTGCGCACCTCACCGCCGAGCTGCGTTCGGACCCGGTCGCCGAGTCCACCCGTGTTCGGTGCCATGGTCACCGCCCCCGCTGCTTCTTGTCGGCGCCGGCACCCTCGGGCCGGGCGTCGCCGGACCCCTGGTCATCCTTGTTCTGCTGCTCGGCGCCGTCCTTGTTCTGCCGTCCGGCATCGCCGTCGTTCTGCTGCTCGGCATCGCCCTCGTTCTGCTGCTCGGCATCGCCCTCGTTCTGCTGTCCGGCACCGCCCTTGCGGCGCAGCGCGTCGGCGGAACCACGCAGCTTGCCACCGACCGCGTCGATGCCGCTGCCGGCGGCGGCGGTGGCGGCGGCCTTGGACGCCGCGACGAGGGGGCCACCGAGCCGGCCGAGGTTGCCCAGCTGCGGGGACGACTGCAGCAGCCGCGATCCGGCGTTCATCAGCCCGCCGGAGTTCTGGCTGGCCCGGCCGGCTGCGACGGCAGCCGCCAGCACCAGCGCCTTGCGCAGCTTGCGCCGACGGCCGAGCAGGTATCCGGCACCCACCGCCAGCCCGATTCGCGCTCCGTTGTTCATCAGTGCTCCTTCGCTCCCCGGGGCAGCGGCACCTGACCGGTGCAAGGCCGGGAAAGCAGCCACCGGGGAAACAGAAATGGCCCGCGATCAGGTGCCCGTCATCAGCGGACCCGGCAGGCAGTACCCGGCGACAAATGCGCGAAACATTTACGCGATGCGTGGGGGGAGGTATTCGGAGCTGCGGTCCAGCGCCGCAATACGGACAATCAAGCCGTCCTGAGCAGCCTGAACACCAAAGAGGAACGAAGGAGGAAAAGGACGCTCAGAGGGCGGGCGGCGTCGAATCGAGACAGATCTCGGCACGGACCTTGCCGTCATCCTCACGCAATTTCGCGCCGCACTTCTCAAGCACCTTCAGGGCCCCGTAATTGTCCGGAACGGTCTCGGCGACGACGAGCCGCATGCCGGCGGCGGCGGCCTCGTTCAGCAACTCGCGCAGCGCCGCCGGACCGATGCCCTGACCGCGGGCGGACCGACCGAGCCACATGCCGGTCTCCGCCGTGCCCGACTCGTCACACCGGGTCATCCTGATCATGCCGACCACCTCGCCGCCGGCCAGGATCGCGTACATCCGGGTCCGGGTGGGCCCGTCGAGGCCGCCGAAGCTGGCACGGTGGAACTCCCGGAACGCCTCCCGCCGGGCGTGCGACCAGCCGGCCGGAGCCTCCACCGGCGGCATCACGTCGCCGGGCTCCGCCTCGGCCGCCGCTACGGAGAGCAACGGCTCCAGGTTCCCTTCGTTCACCGGCTCCAACCGGACCGCACGCGTCACGTGCCGCAGTCTGCCGTCCCCACCGGCCCGAGTCCACCCCAATGAACGGCGAGTGGCGGTCCGGCGGCGGGTATGAGCCGGTCGGACGGCATGGTGTTCCGCCTCACGCTCCGCTGTCGCCGCGCCCGTCGGTGCCGAACTCGCAGAGCACCACCGAGGCGTCATCGACGGACTTGTACCGGCGCAGGCGGCCGGCGTGGTCCCGCTCGGCGGCGCGGACGCGACCGATCAGCGCCTCCGGCCCCTCGACGGTGACCACGTCCAGCAGCCCGGCCCAGTCGAGGAGACCGAACTGGTCGACCACCGCCGACGCGCCGTCACTGAGCAGGGCCGCGCGGCGCAGCGCACCAGGCCCCCGCAGCGGCACCGTCCCGGTCAACCCGTGGTACGCGGCGTCCGGGTCCGCCGCCGCCACCCAGTAGCCGTGGGTACGGTTCATCCGTTGCCGCTGGAGGTTCACGGCGTGCCGGAACCGGGCGGCCGGATCGGTCGGGTCCACCGGGATCGTCGCGGCGATCGCCCGCAGGTCCGACATCGCGGCGTCCAGCCGGTCGTCGGCCACCACCGTCACCCGGTCACCGGTGTCCAGCACCAGCGGGCTGTCGCAGAGCACCAGCCAGTCCACCTGGTCGCCGCCGTCCCGCAGCAGGCAGACCGTGCTCGACGGGGTGCCGGGGTGGTCCAGGTCGCACACACCGCCGTGATCGGCGCGTACCGCCAGGATCGCCGCCGCCAGGTTGCTGACCAGGGTCGCCGCCGGTCGGGCCGCCTCGGCCACCGCCAGCCGGGCGGCGAGGTGCCGCACGTACCAGGACGGCCCGTGCACGCAACCCGTGTCGAAACCCTCCGGGACCGTCGCCCCGTCGAGGACCCCCACCAGCGGGCCGACCTGGAAGACGACGTCCTCGTTGAGCGTGCGGCCCGGAGCCGCCACGGAGGCCGAGCGGACCCGCATCGTCCGGACCACCGCCGAGCGTCGGGGCTCGTCCACCGCCTCCGGCGCGCGGTAGCCCACCCGCGACCCGGCCGGGTCGGTCACTCCCATGGCCGCACCCTCCCTCCCCGTCCGCCGGTCCGCGGACGGACGACTCGCCTACCCACCTCGGTGCGGCACATGCTCGCCGCGTCCGTGCGCCCGGCGGTTGCTCCAACAGTCGGATACGCCCCGGTCACGCGTTGTAGCGTCGGCCTAAGGGCCGCCCACGGCGGGACCGTCGGTCGCGACAGGGGGAATCGCAGGATGTTGAAGCGCTTGCACGAGGCCGGAGTGACGGCCGAACACGCGTACGTGGCCGGGTTCGTCAGCATCGGGCTGTCGTTCACCAGCTGGTTCCTCTCCAGGCACCTGGAGAGGGCGGGCGTGGCGCGGGCCGACCGCTGGGGCATCTTCATCGGGGAGTGGGCGCCGACGTTCTTCGCCATCGGCAACGGCCTGCAGATGTACGAGAAGCACTGACTCAGCGCCGGCGGTTGCGGGCCCGCGACGAGCGCAGCCGACGCAGTCGACCGACCAGCAGCGGCTCGGCGGCCAGCGCGGCGGGATTGTCGAGGAGCCCGTTGAGCAGCTGGTAGTAACGCGTGGCCGAGAGGTCGAAGCGGTCCCGGATGGCCTGCTCCTTCGCACCGGCGTGCCGCCACCACTGCTGCTCGAAGTCGAGGATGTCGCGCTCCCGGTCGGTCAGCCCCGCCGAGGGCTCGGCCCCGGTGGTGGCGTCGGGCTCGGCGCTCGTGGCGTCCAGTTCGGCGGCGCCGCTCGCGAGTGTGGACTCGGGGGCGGAGCGGGGCGGGGGGACCGACGGCTCGGTGCGGACCGGGGCGGCGTCGGGCTGCATGGCGCTCCTCGCGAGGGCGGGCGGCGGCACGGTGACGCCAACCCGGGGACCCCACCCTAACCAGGGCCCCTCCAAACCGCATCCGCCCGATCCGGGCCGGTGTGAACCGTGACGTCGCAGCGGCACGTCGGCCGGCGTGTCGTGCCGCTGGCGCGTCACCGATCGGTCCGCCGGCCGCGGCGGCGGGTGCCCGGGGCCGGGGAGGGCCGTCCGGACACCCGCTACCGGTCAGGCGACGTCGCGCCGCCGCATGGCCCAGAGGGCCGCCCCGAGGATCAGGACCGCCCCGACACCCAGCAGCAGCGACGACTGCTGCCAGGTGATCTCCATGGTCTCCGGCTTGCACTCACCGAAGTAGGTCGCCTGGCAGGCGTCCCAGTTCTCCAGGACGACCTTCTTGCGCATCCACGCGATGGCGTACGTCGGCAGCAGCCACGCCTCGGCGAACTTGACGCCGGACAGGTCCAGCAGGATGCCCAGGCCGAACTGGCCGACCACCATCAGGGCGACCACCCCGCCGAGGGCCATCGCGGTGTGCCGCCCGAGCGACGCCAGCCCGAAGCCGACCACCGTCAGGACCACCACGAGCGCGATACCGCGCAGGCCGGTCAGGGCGAAGGACTGCCAGGCACCGGACGTCATCTTCTCGGTGGTGCCGCGCAGGTTGGCGACCAGCCAGAAGCTGCCGAACCACAGCGCCGTCGTGGTCACGGCCAGGGCGAACACGCCGGTGAGCAGGGCCGCCAGCTTCGTCAGGAGTACGGTCAGCCGCTTCGGCCGCCACAGCAGCAGGTTCATCATGCCGCCGGTACTCCACTCGGCCCCCACGAAGGAGGCGCCCACGATGAACCCGACGAGCGCCAGGATCGCGGCGAGTGGCAGCAGCGTAAAGCCGAAGTTCTCCCGGAAGTCGAAGGTGGACGGCAGGAACCACTGCGCCTCGATGGCCTCCCGTGGCGGTGGCGTGATCATCGAGCAGTCGTCCGGGTACCGGCCGGGCTCGGCATTGCCGCTCGCCTTCGCCGCCTCGCAGGCGACCTTTTCCTGCTCGGCCCAGCGCACCTGCTCCTGGTACTGCTGCTCCGCCCTCCGCTCGGCGCCCGCGAGCGCGTCGGCGTCGATCTTCTCGTTGGTGACGAAGATCCCGACGACGACCGCGGCGAGCACCAGCAGGCCGAGGACCGTCATCCAGCGGGTGAAGCGCCGCTTGGCGAGCCGGCGCAGCTCCGTACGGTAGAGACTCACGCGCCCCAACCTCCCCCGGTGCCGCCGGACTGGCCCGGCTCACCGACCTTCGTGGACTGGTCGACCTGGCGGTGCTGGCCGGGAACCGGCGCGGTGGCGGTCAGTTCGAGGAAGACGCTCTCCAGGTCGACCGCGACCGGGGCCAGTTCGCTGACGTACAGGCCCTGCTCGGCGAGGAGCCGGGTCACGGTCGCCGGCTTGTCGACGCCGGCGAGCATCAGGTGGTCCGGCTGCCCGGTGACACGGATGCCGGCCCGGCTCAGCGTCTCCGCCGCGGCCGGCAGGTCGGTGACCGCCTCGAGGCGGATCCGGACCGCGCCGGAGGAGTGCTGCGCGAGCACCTCCTCGACCGGGCCGAACGCGACGCGGCGGCCGAGCGAGATGATCGTGACCGAGTCGCAGATGAGTTGGATCTCGCCGAGGATGTGGCTGGACAGCACCACCGTCATGCCCGAGGCGGCGAGGTCTCGCATCAGCGAGCGCATCTCCCGGATGCCGCCCGGGTCGAGACCGTTGGCCGGCTCGTCGAGGATCAGCAGCTTCGGGTTCTTGAGCAGCGCCGACGCGACCGCGAGCCGCTGCTTCATGCCGAGCGAGTACGTCTTGACCCGCTCACCGGCCCGGTCGCGCAGCCCGACCAGCTCCAGCACCTCGTCGACCCGCTTGGCGGGCACCTCGCCGGCGCCGGCCAGCAGGGACAGGGTGTCCCGGGCGGTGAAGTGCGGGAAGAACTGCGGGCTCTCCACGATCGCGCCGACCTGGCCGGCGACCGTGGGCAGCGCGGCCGGCACCTCGTGGCCGAGGATCGCCATCCGCCCACCGTCGGGGCGGATCAGGCCGAGCAGGGTCCGCAGGGTGGTCGTCTTGCCGGACCCGTTGGGGCCGAGGAAGCCGTGCACCTGCCCGGCCTCGACCCGCATGTCGAAACCGTCCAGCGCGTTGCGGGTGCCGCGCCGACGGCTCTTGTACGTCTTGCGTAGACCTTCGATCTCCAGGACAGCTGGCAAGCTGCACCTCCCCCGATGGTGTGGGTGACGCCAGACACCATACGCGGTATACCCCGCAGGACAATACCCGGTATGCATCGACACGCCGATGCATCCGGCGTCAGGCGCAGATGACGTGGACTCCGGCGGCGCGGAACGCCTCGACCACCTCGGGAGCGGCCCCGGAATCGGTGACCAGCGTCTCCACCCGGTCCACCGGACAGATCCGGGCGAACGCGTGCCCGCCGAGCTTCGACGAGTCGGCGATGATGACCACGCGCTTCGCCCGGGCGACCATCAGGTTGTTCATCGCCGCCTCGCCCTCGTGGTGGGCGGCGGCCCCGAGCTGCGGGTCGATGGCGTCCACACCGAGCAGGGCCACGTCCAGGGTGACCTCCCGCAGCAGGGCACCGCCCAGCGGGCCGACCAGCTCGAACGACTTGGGGCGGACCACACCTCCGGCCACCACCACCTTCATCCGCGAGCGGACCAGCAGTTCGTTGGCGATGTTCAGGGCGTTGGTGACGACGGTGAGCTGGGCACCCTCGGCGCTGGTGTTCAGGTCCGGGCGGACCGCGAGGGCGCGCGCGACCTCGGTGCTCGTGGTGCCGCCGTTGAGGCCGACCACGGTGCCCGGGGTCACCAGCGCGGCGGCTGCCGCCCCGATCCGTTGCTTCTCCGCCGAGTGCTTGGCGGTCTTGTAGCGCAGCGGCAGGTCGTAGGAGACGCCGTTGGCGACCGCGCCACCCCGGGTGCGGGTGATCATCTGCTGCTGGGCGAGCTGGTCGAAGTCACGCCGGATGGTGGCCTGGGAGACGTCGAGCCGCCCGGCGGCCTCCTCGACGCTGACCCGGCCGTTGTCGGTCAGCATTTCGAGCAGGGCGTTCCATCTGGCGTAGCGGTCCACCCAGACCCTCCCAGTTACTGCACAGTCGGTGATTGATTGCGTGCACAGTAGTGCGCGAAACTACGAGTGCGCAAAACCCTGACCTGCGCGGTCGCGGGGCCGGTTGCCACCGCCCCCGGGTCTCGCGCAGAATGACGCGCGAAAGACGGGTCAAACGAGCCGTATTGCGCAGCGCTCCCCTGCGGAGGAGAGTTTCCCATGTCGTACGTCGACGCGGAGATCGCGAGCCAGCCCGACTGCTGGCGGGAGGCGGCGCACCTGGCCGCCACCGTCGGCACGCACCTCCCGCGCCGGGGGGAGCGGGTCGCCGTCGTGGGGTGCGGCACGTCCTGGTTCATGGCGATGGCGTACGCGGCCCGCCGCGAAGCCGCCGGCCAGGGCGAGACCGACGCCTTCCAGGCGTCCGAGTTCCCCGCCGGTCGCCGCTACGACCGGCTCGTCGCGATCACCCGCTCCGGCACCACCACCGAGGTCACCGAGCTGCTCGCCGCGCTGCGCGGCCAGATGCCCACGACCGTCCTGGTCGGCGACCCCGCCTCGCCCGCCGTGGAGCTGGCCGACGCCGCGGTCACCATGCCCTTCGCCGACGAGCGCTCGGTGGTGCAGACCCGCTTCGCGACGACCGCGCTGGCCCTGCTCCGCGCCCACCTCGGCGACAACATCGCCGCGCTGTCCGCCGACGCGGAGGTGGCCGTGCGGGCCCCGCTGCCGATCGACCCGACCACCATCGGTCAGGTCACCTTCCTCGGTCGCGGCTGGACGGTGGGCCTGGCCCACGAGGCCGCGCTGAAGTGCCGTGAGGCGGCCACCTTCTGGGCCGAGGCCTACCCGGCGATGGACTACCGGCACGGCCCGATCTCGGTCGCCGCCCCCGGTCGGCTGGTGTGGGCGTTCGGCGAGCTGCCGGACGGCCTCCCGGAGGACGTGGCGGCGACCGGCGCGGCGTTCGTGCACAGCCGCACCCACGGCTGCCGCACCGTGCTCGGGAGCTGGGCCGCCGGACGTACGCCGGTCGACCCGATGGCCGACCTGATCCTCGCCCAGCGCTTCGCCGTCGCCCTGGCCACCAGCCGCGACCTCGACCCGGACGCGCCGCGGCACCTGACCCGCTCCGTGGTTCTCGCGTGACCGATCTCGTCGTCGCGCTCGACGTCGGCGGCACCGGGATGAAGTGCGCCCTGGTCCGCCCGGATGGCACCCCCGTGCACACCGAGCGGCATCCCACCGACGCCGGGCGCGGTCCGGACGCCGTGGTCGACACGATCCTGGAGGTCGCCGAAGGGCTGGCCGGCAAGGCCCGCGCCGAGGGACACACGCCGGTGGCGGTCGGCGTCGCCGTGCCGGGCGTCGTCGACGAGGCCGCCGGGGTGGCGGTCTGGTCGGCGAACGTGGGCTTCCGGGACGTACCGCTGCGGGACCTGGTGGGCGCGCGGCTCGGCCTGCCGGCGGCGCTCGGCCACGACGTGCGCGCCGGCGGCCTCGCCGAGGCCCGCCTGGGAGCCGGACGCGACGCCGGGCACGTGCTCTTCGTCGCGATCGGCACCGGCATCGCCGCCGCCCACGTGGTCGACGGGTCGGCCGTCACCGGCGCGCACGGCGCCGCCGGGGAGATCGGCCACATCCTGGTACGCCCCGACGGGCCCCGCTGCGGCTGCGGCCGACCCGGCTGCCTGGAGGCGGTGGCGTCCGCCTCGGCGATCGGCCGCCGCTACACGGAGCTGGCCGGTGTCACGGTGACCGCCGCCGAGGTGGCCGAGCGGGCCGCGGGCGGCGAGGAGCTGGCCGGGCGGGTGTGGCGAGAGGCCGTCGAGGCGCTGGCGGACGGGCTCGCCACCGGCCAGGCCCTCTTCGACGTGGAGACGATCGTCGTCGGCGGCGGACTGGTCCGGGCCGGCGCCCAGCTGCTCGACCCGCTGCGTGCCGCCGTGCACGAGCGGATGACGTTCCACCGGGAACCGCGCCTGGTCGCGGCGGCCCTCGGCGACGAGGCAGGCTGTCTCGGCGCGGCCCTGCTCGCCCTCGACAGTTAAGGAGACGTGATGGCCCTTCGGGTGAACGGCAAGGTGGTGACCCCGACCGGTGTCATCCGGCAGGGCTGCGTGGAGCTGGACGGCGACCGGATCAGCGCGGTGGCCGAGTACCCGTCGGTGCGCGACGGCCACTGGATCCTCCCCGGCTTCGTGGACATCCACACCCACGGCGGGGGCGGGCACACCTTCACCACCGGCGACGCCGAGCAGGCCCGTGCGGCGGCCGGCTTCCACCTGCGGCACGGCACCACCACCCTCCTGGCCAGCCTGGTCAGCTCGCCGTTCGCGCTGATGCGCGACGCCACCGCCGCGTACGCCCCGCTGGTCCGCGAGGGCGTGCTCGCCGGGATCCACTTCGAGGGGCCCTACCTGTCGGCGGCCCGCTGCGGCGCGCAGAACCCGGAGTTCCTCCGTGACCCGTCGACCGACGAGCTGGCCGAGCTGATCGAGCTGGGCGACGGCGCGGTCCGCATGGTCACCCTGGCGCCCGAGCGGGACGGCGCGCTGGAGGCCATCAAGCTGCTGACCGGCCGGGGCGTGGTGGCCGCCGTCGGGCACACCGACGCCACGTACGACCAGACCCGCGCCGCCGTGGCGGCCGGCGCGAGCGTCGGCACCCACCTTTTCAACGGGATGCGCCCGGTGCACCACCGCGAGCCCGGCCCGGTCGTGGCGCTGCTGTCCGCCCCGAACGTCGTGTGCGAGCTGGTCGCCGACGGGGTGCACCTGCACGACGGCATGCTGGCCTTCGCGAGCACGACCGCCGGCCCCGACCGGACCGCGCTGATCACCGACGCGATGGCCGCCGCCGGTATGCCCGACGGGGAGTACGAGCTGGGTGGCCAGGCCGTGTCCGTCGCCGACGGGGTGGCCCGGCTGGCCCGCGACGGTGCGATCGCCGGCAGCACCCTGACCATGGACGCGGCGCTGCGGCACGCGGTCGACGCCGGCATCCCGATGGCCGACGCGACCCGGATGGTGGCGACCACGCCGGCCCGCGCGATCGGGCTCGGCGACCGGCTCGGCGCCCTCCAGATCGGGCTCCGCGCCGACCTGGTCGTCCTCGACGACGACCTCAACGTGGTGCGGGTGATGCGCGGCGGCTCCTGGGTGGAGTGACTGGGATGAGCCCCCACCGCGCCGGCAGTCACATCTGGTCGCCGGCCGCTGTCGAGCTGCCCCATCTGTGGGGCAGAAGGTGCTGCGGGTAGGACGGCCCGACCACGGCGACCATCGCTCGCCCAGGCACGTGCCGTTCTCGCACCGCCCCACCTGTGGGGCAGCTCGACAGCGGGGCGCACACAACGCGGTCGCAGGTAGCCGGCACTGCCGGCCTGGCGGACCAGCGGGTCAGCCCGCGGCCGGGACCTCGACGCCGAGGACGGCCTGCTCGTCGGGGCGGTGCGCGAGCACGTTGGACAGGTACGACTGCACGGCCGGGGCCATGCCGACGTCCCGGCCGGCCTTCTCGGACAGCAGCCACTTGTGCTCGATGATCTGCGCGAAGATCTCCTGCGGCTCGAGCTTCCGGCGCAGGTTCGCGGGGACCGCCCGGACGACCGGTTCGAAGACCTCGGTCAGCCAGCGGTGGGCGGCCTGCTGCTCGTCGGTCAGGTCGCTCTCGGCCCGGTACGCGTCGAGGTCGTTGAGGAGCCGCCGGGCCTGGTTCTCCTCGGCGTCCAGGCCGGTGAGCCGGAGCAGCCGCCGGGTGTGGTAGCCGGCGTCGACCACCTTCGGGCGGATCAGGTAACGCCCGTCGTCGATCGTCGACATGGCCACCTCGGCGACGTCGAAGCCCATCTCGTTGAGGCGGCGGATGCGGCCCTCGATGTCGTGCCGGGCCTCCCGCTCGACCTGCTGCTCGTAGGTGATCTCGTGCCAGAGCCGCTCGTAGCGCTGCACGACCTCCTCGCAGACCACCTCCGGGTCGATCGACTCGTGCAGCAGGCCGGCGGCCTGCAGGTCGAGCGCCTCACCGAAGATGTTGACCCGGGCGATCTCCAGGTCCTCGCCACGCTGCCCGTTGGACAGCGAGCTGTGCAGGGCGCCCGTCTCGGCGTCGACCAGGTACGCGGCGAAGGCCCCGGCGTCCCGCCGGAACAGCGTGTTCGACAGTGAGCAGTCGCCCCAGAAGAAGCCGGTCAGGTGCATCCGCACGATCAGCGCGGCCAGCGCGTCGAGCAACCGACCCATCGTCTCCGGCCGCAGGGTGTGCGAGAAGAGCGCCCGGTACGGCAGCG
Organism: Micromonospora sp. NPDC049799; assembly: GCF_040656655.1. Classification (NCBI taxonomy): domain Bacteria; kingdom Bacillati; phylum Actinomycetota; class Actinomycetes; order Micromonosporales; family Micromonosporaceae; genus Micromonospora; species Micromonospora sp. NPDC049799. The sequence continues at coordinate 7,152 of NZ_JBFAMU010000051.1, read as the reverse complement.
AGAACTGCAGATGCCGGGTGATCAGCACCGACTCGAGGGGTTGCCCGTCCTCGGTCTGCCGGTCGGCGACGATCGCCACCGCCTCGACCGACGGAAAGTCGATCCGCTCCAGGGCGCGCAGCAGGTCGTACTCCCGCTCGGCGATCCGCTCGCGGGTCTCCTTGAACGCGTACACGTAGTCACCGAGCCGGACGAACCGGACGATGTGCCGGGAGATGCCCTGGGGCAGCGCCACCAGGTGCTGGGCAGGCCACTCCTCCAGCGGCGTCGACCAGGGGAGGTCGAGCAGCGCCGGGTCGACGAGGGCCGAGGTGATCCGCACGCGGACAAGTGTGACGGTTGTCCCCGCGGAGCGCCGCTTTTCGTGGCTGGGCACACAGGGCCCCCGGCCCGTCCCGGTCGGGCCTCGCGGGTGGCCGGTAGCGTGGTCGCGTGCGGGAAACCACGACGGTACGGCCGAAGCCACTGCTCCGGCCGGTCCGCCCGGCCGGCTGGTGGTTCGACGTTCTGCTGCTCGCCGGGCTGGTGCTGCTCACCGTCGCCCTCGCCAACGGTCACCTCTTCGGTCTCGACCGCGCGATCGCCGACTGGTCCGACGCGCACCGCCCTCCGGTGGCGTACTGGGTCGCCCGGATCCTCAACTACCTCGGGCAGGGCACTCCGCTGACGCTGATCGCCGCCGGGCTGGGCCTCCTGCTGGCGGTCCGGCTCCGGTCGGTCCGTCCGCTGCTGCCGCCGGTCGTCGCGTTCGCGTTCACCTACCTGACGATCGGCCCGCTCAAGGTGTGGACGGCCCGGCCGGCGCCCAGCGCCGCCACCCGCGAGCCGTTCCTGCCACCGGAACGGACCCTCCCGCTCTTCCAGGACGACCTGCCGCTGCGCTTCGCCCAGTCCTACCCGTCCGGGCACGTCGCCAACGCCATCGTCTGGTACGGGGTGATCGCCCTGCTGCTCGCCCCCTTGCTGCGCGGCTACGGACGCACGATGCCGCCCCGACTGGTCACCGTGGTCCGGATCGTCCCGCCGCTCGTGGTGCTCACCACGACCACCTACCTCGGCTGGCACTGGCTGACCGACTCGGTGGCCGGACTGCTGCTCGGCCTCCTGCTGGACCGGCTGCTGCACCGGGCGCCCTGGGACGACCTGCCGCTACCGAGGGCGCTCGACCGCTGGAACCGGCCGTTCACCTCGTACCCCTAGGGTTGTCGGTCGTGGATCAACTGGCGCGCCGGCTGGGCGTACGCGACGCGGTCGTCATCGGTCTGGGCTCGATGCTCGGCGCGGGCGTCTTCGTGGTCTTCGCCCCTGCCGCGGCGGCGGCCGGGGGTGTCGGGCTGCTGGCGGCGCTGGCGCTCGCCGGCTTCGTCGCCTTCTGCAACGCGACCAGTTCGGCGCGGCTCGCCGCCCGCTACCCGGAGTCCGGCGGCACGTACGTCTACGGGCGGGAGCGCCTCGGCCCGTTCGCCGGGTTCCTGGCCGGCTGGGGGTTCGTGGTCGGCAAGACGGCGAGCTGCGCGGCGATGGCGCTGACCATCGGGGCGTACCTGTGGCCGGGCCAGGCCCGGCTCGTCGCGGTCGCCGCCGTCGTCGCGGTGACCGCCGTCAACCTGCGTGGCGTCGCGAAGACCGCGACCGCGACCCGGGTCCTGGTCGTCGTCGTCCTGGCGATCCTGGCGGTGGTGGCCGTGGTCGGTGCGACCGACTTCTCCGTCGGCCGGCTCGCCGACACCGACGGCGCCGGCCGGGGCGTGCTCACCGCAGCCGGACTGCTCTTCTTCGCCTTCGCCGGGTACGCGCGGGTCGCCACCCTCGGCGAGGAGGTCCGCGACCCGGAACGGACGATCCCCCGGGCGGTGCCGCTCGCACTCGGCATCGTGCTGGCGATCTACCTGGTGCTCGCCGTGATCGCGCTCGGCGTCCTCGGGCCGGACCGGCTCGCCGGGTCCGCCGCGCCGCTGGCCGACGTGGTGAGCGCCGCCGGGCTGCCCGGCCTGGCCTGGGTGGTTCGCGCCGGGGCGGCCGTCGCGGTGACCGGGGTGCTGCTCTCCCTGCTGGCCGGGGTCGGCCGAACCACCCTGGCGATGGCCCGCCGCCGCGACCTGCCCGGCACGCTGGACGCCGTGCACCCGGTCCACCGGGTGCCGCACCGGGCCGAGTTGGCGGTGGCCGCGGTGGTGATCGTCGTGGTGCTGCTCGGCGACGTGCGGGACGCCATCGGGTTCTCCAGCGTCACGGTGCTGGTCTACTACGCGATCACGAACGCGGCGGCGCTGACCCTGGGCCGGGAGCCCGCGCGGAAGCTGCCGGTGCAGGCGCTGGCCGCGCTCGGGCTGGCCGGCTGCCTGCTGCTCGCGGTCAACCTGCCGCTGTCGAGCGTGCTCGCCGGCTTCGGGGTCCTCGCCGTCGGCGCGGCCGGCTACGCCCTCCGCCGACGATCCTGACGCTCAGTCCTCCGCCTCGCGCGGCCCCGGCAGGCCGGCCGGTCGCGGCGGCGTGCCCGCCGGACGCGGGGACGCGCCGGGAGGCGGCGGGGGCTCCGGTGGGGCGGTCTCGCGGAGCAGGGCGTTCAGCCCGGCCCGGCGGGCCACCACGGTCAGCCGGTCACCGGCCACGATCACCAGGCGCCGGTCGGGCGCCCAGTCGTACTTCTGGCCGGCGCGGGCGTGCGCCAGCAGCCGTACGCTCTCCGGGCGGTCCACCGCCCCGAGTGCCCGGCCGTCCAGTTCGGAGCCGGCCGCCACCGAGACCTCCGTGACCAGGAGCGCGTGCCGGCCCACCGGGATGGTGGCGAGCACCGCCCGGTCCAGCAACGCGGCGACGAACGAGGGCGCGGCCAGGTACGACACGCTGCGCGAGATGCCGATACCGAAGGCCCGCTGGACGCGTTCGGCGAAGTCGCCGTCGAACAGGCGCAGCACCACCCGCAACTCGTCGGTGAGGGCCCGGCCGTTGAGGGCCGCCCGCAGGTTGGCGCCGTCGTCGGTCGACACCACCACCAGCGCCTGGCAGCTCTCGACCGACGCCACCCGCAGCGTCTCCTCCAGGGCCGCGTCCCCCACCACGACCGGTACGCCGAGCCGCCGGGCCAACGGCACGCCTCGCGCGTTGGGGTCCTTGTCGATCGCCACCACCTCGACGCCGAAGTCGCAGAGCTGGGCCATCACCCGCATGCCGATGTTGCCCAGCCCGACCACCACGACGTGCCCCGAGCGCTCCGGCAGGATGCGGCCCGTGTGCAGGGCGAGCCGCGCGTTGACGATGCCGTCGACGACCACGGCCGTGATCAGGGGGATCAACGCCAGCCCGGCCAGGTTGAGCACCACCTGCATGACCTGCTGGGCAACCGGCTTGCCCGGCTCCGGATCCTGCCCGCTCAACGTGGTGACGAGCGTCAGGTAGAGCGCCTGACCCAGACTCACGTGGGCGGTGCCCGCGTACAGCCCGCCGAGGGCGGCGATCACCGCGAGCAGGACGAGCACCGCGATGCCGATCTTGCGGGTGGCGAAGCTGCGGACCGCGCGGACCAGCATCACGACCGGACGACGCCGGCGCCGCGCCCGGCGCAACCGGCGCGCGGCCAGCTCGGTCCCCGGGGGCGCGCCCGTGGCCTCGGCGAGCACCACGTCCGCGTCGCCCTCGTCGGCCGGGAGCACCCGGACCTCCTGCGCGTCCCGGGTGTCGGCGATCGCGCACACCACGTCGTCCGGGTGGACGTCGTCTGGCCGCGCCACGTACAGGGTGCGCCCACCGTGCCGGAAGTGCGTCGGAGCGACCTCGCCGAGCGCCGCGGCCACGAAGGCCGGCGCCGCCATTGACGCGTCGGACAGCACCGCCGAGTCCGGGAAGATCTGCCGGACCCCGTTGGCCAGGCTCGTGTTGAACATCCGCACCACCAGCCGCAGCCGGGGCTCGACCTCCTGGGCGCAGAGCGCGGCGTGCATGTTGCCCACGTCGTCCTGGTGCAGCAGGGCGAGCCCGTCGGCCCCGGCCAGGCCGGCGCGGCGGAACGTCACCTCGTCCAGCCGGTCGGCGCGGACCACCTCGACGCCCTCGATGTCCCGCCCGTCCGGGCTGTCCGTACGCCGGCGCTCCGGCACCACCAGCGTGATCCGGATCCCGCCGCTCTGCACCTCGGTGGCGAGCAGCGCCTTGACCACCCAGTACGCCAGGGCGTCGTGGCCGCAGATCACGTAGTGCGCCCTGGGATCCCCGTTGACCCAGCGCCGGCCGGCCCGGCGCGCGCGATCGAGGAGGGGCTCCGCCATGCGCCGCATGGTAGTCACCCGGTCGCAACGCGCGCTGCCCCCTGATCATGAACGCTGGTCGCCGGAGCATGTCGCGCCCCGCGACGGGTAGAGCAGCGGTATGCAGACGTTCCTCCCGTACCCGGACTTCCTGGCCAGCGCACGGACGCTGGACCAGAAGCGGCTGGGCAAGCAGCGGGTGGAGACGATCCAGGTGCTGCGCGGCCTCACCCGCCCGGCGTACGGGTGGCGCAACCACCCGGCGGTGAAGATGTGGGCCGGGTACGAGGAGGCCCTGACCCGGTACGGGCTGGACATGTGCGCGGTCTGGTGTGAGCCCGGCCGGGCGGACACCTGCGCCGCCACGATGACGACCGACCTCGCCGCCGCGTGCGGCCTGACCCGGGTCCGCACCCAGGGGGAGCTGGCCGCCGCCGGTGAGCTGCCGCCCTGGCTGGGCCGGGAGGAGCTGCATCTCAGCCACCGCTCGTCGCTGCTGCGCAAGGACCCCGAGCACTACCGGCCGCTCTTCGACGACGACGTGCCTCCCGACCTCGAGTACGTCTGGCCCGCCTCCGACCGCGAACGACGGTGTCTGCTGCCGTCGGACGGCTGACCGGGCAGACTGGAGGCCACATCGGGCGAAGAAGGTGCACATGGCGTTGTCGCAGGTGTTCGGTCGGCTCATCGGCGTACGCGAGCACGAGGTGGATCCCGGCGGCGGTGGCGCCTCCCGTGTGCCGCAGCCGGTCACGGCGGTGGTGGTCGGCGGCGGGATCGCCGGCATGTCGGCGGCCGTGGTGCTCGCCGAGCGGGGCGTCGACGTGACGGTGCTGGAGGCCGCCCCGACCCTCGGCGGCCGGCTCGGCGCCTGGCCGGAGGAGCTGCCCGACGGGCCGCAGCAGAACGAGCACGGCTTCCACGCGTTCTTCCGGCAGTACTACAACTGGCGGTCCATCCTGCGCCGCGTCGACCCTCACCTGGGCTTCCTCAAGCCGATCCCGGGCTACCCGATCCTCAGTGAGCGGTGGCCGACCGAGGAGTTCGGCAAGCTGCCGCCCGCCCCGCCGGCGAACCTCCTCGCGCTGCTGCTGCGCAGCCCGAGCCTGCGCCTGGGCGACCTGCGCGGCATGGACCGGGACGCCGCCCTGCCGCTGCTCACCTACGATCCGGTGCGCACGTACGCCGAGTTCGACGACACCACCGCCGACGAGCTGCTCACCTCGCTGAAACTGCCGGACCGGGCGCGCGCGATGCTCTTCGAGGTCTTCTCCCACTCGTTCTTCAACCACGAGGCCGAGATGTCGGCCGCCGAGATGATCGCCCAGTTCCACTTCTACCTGCTGGGCAACCCGGAGGGGCTGGCCTTCGACTGCCCGGACGAGGACTACGCGACCGCGATCTGGCAGCCGCTGACCCGGCACGTGGAGAAGCACGGCGGCCGGGTGATGACCGGGGCGGCGGCCACCGCGCTGACCCGCGACGCCGCCGGGTGGCGGGTGGAGACCGCGGACGGCACGTCGTACCCGGCCGGGCACGTCGTGCTCGCCGTCGACCCGCCCGCGCTCGCCGCGCTGGTCGCGGCCTCCCCCACGCTCGCCGAGGTCGCTCCCGAGTTGGCGGCGCGGATGCCCGCGTTCGGCCAGGCCGGTCCGCCGTACGCGGTGGCGCGCTACTGGTGTGACGGGGACGTGAACCCGGACCGGGCGGTGTTCAGCGGGGTGTCCCGGCAGCCGACGCTGGACTCGGTGACCCTCTACCACCGGCTGGAGAACGAGTCCCGCCGCTGGGCCGAGCGCACCGGCGGCTCGGTGGTCGAGCTGCACGCGTACGCCTGCGAGCCGGGCGTGCCCGCCGAGGAGCTGGCCGAGCGGATGCGCGCCGAGCTGACCGCGCTCTGGCCGGAGACGGCCCGACTGCGGGTGCGGGAACTGCGGGCGCGGGTGGAGGCGCAGGCGCCGGCCTTCACTCCCGGCAGTCACGCCTGGCGGCCGGGGGTACGCACCGACGTCGACGGTCTCTACCTGGCCGGGGACGGGATCCGGACGGAGTTCCCCAGTGCGCTGATGGAACGTTCGGCGGCCACCGGCATCCTCGCCGCGAACCACATCCTGCGGGCCACCGGCGGCGCGGCCGAGCCGGTCCGCTCGATCCGTCCCCGGGGGCTGCTCGCCCGGCGCGGCTGAACCGCATCGAAATCCGTTGCCCGCCCCAGCGGGCCGACCTACCGTGATCATGCAAGGCCGACCACCGTTCCGGGAGATCAGCATGTCGATGTCGCACGACACCCTCGTGCCGTCGACGCTGCCCGTCGGCGGTCGGTGCAGCGATGACCCCGGGGACGGCCGGCCCGACTGACGTGTACGACGACACGACGTCGAGCCGCCCGTTCCCACCCGGGGAGCGGGCGGCTCTTCCGTTGCCCGGGCCCCGCACGACTCATGGAAGGAGACACCGGTGGACGCCGTCCTCGTCGTCAACGCCGACCTCGGCCCGCTGCACCGGGTCACCGTCCAGCACGCGATCCGGATGCTCTGCCGCCGGGTCGCCGAGATCCACGAGGCCGAGCCGGACCAGGTGATCGGTGTCTTCCCGATGCCCCGGGTCGTCCGGCTGGTCCGGTACGTCGTCACCCGCTGGCGGTTCAGCTCCGGCCCGGCCTGGTCCCGCGCCGGCGTGCTGCGGCGGGACGGGCGGTGCTGCGCGTACTGCGGCGGGACGGCGACCACGATCGACCACATCCTGCCCCGCTCGCGCGGTGGCCGGAACACGTGGCGGAACACCACCGCCGCCTGCTACGCGTGCAACCAGCGCAAGGGCGACCGCACGCCGGACGAGGCGGGCATGCCGCTGCGCCGGGAGCCGGTGACGCCGAGTTGGGCGGCGCTGGCGGGGCGGTGAGGTGACC
>NZ_JBFAMU010000050.1:0-19584 GCF_040656655.1 Micromonospora sp. NPDC049799 | reverse complement strand
GCCCCCCACCCCCCGCCCCCCACCCCCGCCCGCTTCCCGTTGATCAAGGGATTTGCGTCAAGGATCCGAGCTGTTCCTGACCTAAACCCCTTGATCAACACGGCGGTCGGGTGGGGCCGACAGCCAGTTGTCCACAGGTTTGTCCACAGGGGCTGCGAGGTGGGGGCGGGGGTGGCGATCGTGGCGCAGTGGAACCGATCGAGTTGCTTCGGCGCGTCGCGTCGGCACAGGACGGGATGGTCACGACGGAGCAGGCACTGCGTGTCGGCTTCACGCGAGACGACATCCGTCATCACTGCCGTGCCGGCCGCTGGGTGCGGCTGGCGCGTGGCTGTTTCCGGCCCTGGCCGTCCGAGGAGCGCACGGCCGACCTGAGGCGTGCGCGGATCAGGGCAGCGGTGACCAGCCTGGGCGCGGATGCGTTCGCCGTTCTGGGGACGGCCGCGGAGCTGTACGGCGTCGCGGGCCTGGCACCGACGCCCGAGATCCACATCTCGGTGCCGGTTGCCGCACCCCGCGCGCAGCGTCCGACCGATCCGCACCTCGTCGTCCATCAGTTGACCGTGCCGGTCGGCGACACCTGCCGGGTCGCCGGGATCGCCGCGACGACGCCGTTGCGAACGCTGGCCGACCTGATGCTGCGCGCCCATCGCTATCCGGCCGTCTCGCTGCTGGACTCGGCGCTCAACCGTGAGTTGATCACCGTGACGGAGTTGGCGGCCATACCCGCACTGATCAGGGGACGGCGGGGCGCGGTGGCGGCGCGTGGCTACCTGGCCGAGGCGGACGGGCGGGCGCAGTCCCCGCTGGAGACCCGCACTCGGCTGCGTTGCGTGGACGGCCGGGTCCCGCCGGACGTGCTGCAACTGGAGGTGCGCGACGACGACGGCCACCTGCTCGGCATCGGTGACCTGGGTTGGCGTGCCTCCCGGATGATCGCCGAGGCGGACGGTCGAGGCCCGCACAACACTCCTGAGGCGGCGTACGCCGACCGCCGCAGACAGAATCGCCTGGTCAACGCCGGCTGGACCGTCCTCCGCTTCACCTGGCAGGACACCCTCGACCCGCACTACATCCCGTGGACGGTCCGGCAGGCGCTCAACCGACACCGACACTTGCGTTGATCAAGGGGTATGCGTCAGTAGTCACCCCCGCACCTGGCGCAAATCCCTTGATCAACAGGGAGGGGGGTGGGGTCGGGGTGGGGGTCGGTAGGATGCCGGCGTGCGGGTACTTCTTGTGGGTGGTGGGGGGCGGGAGCATGCGCTCGCGCTCGGGCTTGCGGCCGATCCGTCGGTGACCGCAGTGGTTGCGGCCCCGGGGAATCCCGGGATCGCCGCGGTGGCCGAGGTGCGCGCCCTCGACGCGGCCGATCCTTCGGCTGTCGCCGCGCTGGCCGTGGACGTCCAGGCCGACCTGGTCGTGATCGGGCCGGAGGCGCCGCTCGTGGCGGGGGCCGCCGACGCGGTACGCGCCAAGGGTGTCCCGGTGTTCGGGCCGTCCGCCGAGGCCGCCCGGCTCGAGGGGTCGAAGACGTTCGCGAAGGACGTGATGACCGCCGCCGGTGTGCCGACCGCGCGGGCGTACACCTGCACCGACCCGGAGAGCACGGCACGGGCGCTCGACGAGTTCGGCACGCCGTACGTGGTGAAGAACGACGGTCTCGCCGCCGGCAAGGGTGTCGTCGTCACCGACGACCGGACGGCGGCGCTGGAGCACGCGCAGGAGTGCGGCCGGGTCGTCGTCGAGGAGTACCTGGCCGGCCCCGAGGTGTCGCTCTTCGTGGTCACCGACGGCGAGGCGGCGGTGCCGCTGCTGCCCGCGCAGGACTTCAAGCGGGTCGGCGACGGCGACAGCGGCCCGAACACCGGCGGCATGGGGGCGTACGCGCCGCTGCCCTGGGCGCCTCCCGGCCTCGTCGACGAGGTCATGCGTGACGTCGTCCATCCGACCCTGGCCGAGATGCGCCGCCGGGGCACCCCGTTCGCCGGTCTGCTCTACGTCGGTCTGGCGATCACCGCCGCCGGCCCCCGCGTGATCGAGTTCAACGCCCGCTTCGGCGACCCGGAGACGCAGGTCGTGCTGGCGTTGCTGGAGACGCCGCTGGCCGGTCTGCTGCACGCCGCGGCCACCGGCACGCTGGCCGAGCACCCGCCGCTGCGCTGGCGGGACGGCGCCGCCGTCACCGTCGTGGTCGCCGCGGAGGGCTACCCGGCGGCTCCGCGTACCGGCGACGTCATCACCGGCGCGGACGCCCCCGGCGTCATCCACGCGGGCACCGTCCGCCGGGCCGCCGACGGCGCATTGCTCTCCGCCGGGGGCCGCGTCCTCTGCGGTACGGCCACCGGCGCGGACCTGGCCGCCGCGCGGGACGCCGCCTACGAGGTGGTACGCGGCATCGGGCTGGCCGGCTCCCACCACCGCACCGACATCGCCGCCGCCGCGATCGGCGACCGGATCACGATTCCGCGCTGACCGCACGCCCGGGCTGACGCTCTACCCCTGAATCGGCGGGTCCCGGTGCGCAGACGGCGCCCACTGCTCACCGAGCGGCACCGGCCCTTCGGTTCGTCCCGAGGTCCCGCCCGGCGGGGCGGGCGGGTGCCGGGGTGGCTCGTCCAGGGCCCGCAGGACGGGCAGCGGCGCGGCCACCACGGCGGCGACCAGCAACGCCCCGGCCAGCACCAGGAAGGCCGTACGCAGGCCCAGCCCCTCGACCAACGGCCCGGCGAGCAGGTAGCCCGCCGGGCCGGCGGCGTACGCGAAGGACGTCATCACCCCGACGACCCGTCCACGGAGGTGTTCCGGCGTGCGGGTCTGCATCGCGTAGTTGGAGAGCGGGTTCACCGGCCCGTACGCGAGCCCGACCAGGACGGCGAAGCCGAGCAGGACCGGGTACGGCGGCAGGAACGCCAGGCCGAGCAGCGCCACGCCGGTGACCACCAGGGCGACCGCCATCAGGGTGCGGCGGCGGACCAGCCGGCCGGCGGCGGACGAGCCGAGCGCGCCCAGCACCGCACCGGCGCTCATGGCCATCAGGACGGCGCCGAGCCGGGCGGGCTCTCCCTGCGCGACGAACCAGGCGGGCAGCAGCACTCCCTCGACCGGCAGGTAGAGCGCGACCAGCACCATCGTGATCAGGGCGATCGTGCGGAGCAGCCGGTCCCGCCAGACGAAGCGCAGCCCTTCCAGCGTGCCCCGCCACAGGCCGCTCGGCGGGCGCTCCGGTCGGCCGGCGCCGGGTAGGCGGACGGCCGCTACCAGCAGTACCGAGACCGCGAAGCCGGCGGCGGTGACCCAGAACGTCGGACCGGGCCCCACGGTGGCGATGAGCAGGCCGCCGACGCCCGGCCCGATCAGGAAGGCGAGGCCGAAGATCGCCTCGTGCACGCCGTTGGCGCGTTCGATGCGCCAGCCGGCGGCGTGTGCGGCGGCGGGGAGCAGCGTCTCGCGGGCGGTCAGGCCGGCCGGGTCGAAGACCGCGCCGAGGACGGCGAGCGCCACGATCCAGCCGAGGTTCAGCCCGAGCGTGGCGTCGACCAGGGGGATCGCGGCGACCGAGGCCGCCGACAGGGCGTCGGAGACCATCGCCGTCCGACGTCGGCCGAGCAGGTCGACCACCGTGCCGGAGACGAGGCTGGACAGCAGCAGCGGCAACCCGCCGGCCGCCGCGACGACGCCCGCCGCGGTGGCGCTGCCGGTCCGCTCCAGCACCAGCCACGGCAGGGCCACGACGGCCACGCCGTTGCCGGTGGCCGAGAGCAGCGTCGCCGCCTCCACCAACAACAACGGGGTACGGCGGCGGTGTCCGGTGTCGACCATGGTGAAGATCAGCTTAGGCGGGCCGGTCGGGACGTGTGCCGGTCAGCCGTAGTAGCGGCGCAGTTCGCGGGTGAGGACCTTGCCGGTGGCGTTGCGGGGCAGGTACTTCACGAAGACGACGTCCCGGGGCACGGAGAACCGGGCCAGGTAGTGCCGGACGTACTCGCGGACCGCCTCCTCGTCGAGGGTCTCGCCGGGGCGCAGGGCGAGGAAGGCGGCCAGGCGCTGCCCGTACTCGGGGTCCGGCACACCGATCACGGCCGCCTCGCGTACCTGGGGCAGCCCGGCGAGCAGGTTCTCCACCTCGGACGGGAAGACGTTCTCACCGCCGGAGACGATCATGTCGTCGGCGCGGCCGTCGACGAAGAGCAGTCCGTCCGGGTTCATCCGGCCCAGGTCGCCGGTGTCCAGCAGGCCGTCGCGGCGTTCCCGGCCGTCGCCGGAGGTGTAGCCCTCGAAGAGCATCTCGTTGCCGACGAAGATCCGCCCGACCCGCCCGGCGGCCACCGGCCGGCCGTCGTCGTCGAGGATCGCCAGGCGGGTCCCGTGCGGCGGTCGGCCGGCGGTGGTGGGCGCGGTCCGCAGGTCGGCCGGGGAGGCGATGGAGGCCCAGGAGACCTCCGTGGAGCCGTACAGGTTGTAGAGCACGTCACCGTACGTGTCCATGAAGGCCGGTGCCAGGCCGCCGGGCAGCGCGGAGCCGCTCACCGCGACCACCTTCAACGGCGGTCGTGGGTCGGGTGCCGGCTCCTCCAGCAGTCGTTGCAGCATCACGGGTACGGCGAACAGCGCGTCGCAGCCCTGCGTCACGAGGGCGGCGACGGTGGCGGCCGGGTCGAAACGGCGGTGCAGCACGATCGTGGCGCGCAGCGCGAAGCACACCTGGAGAGCGGCGTAACCCCAGGTGTGGAAGAGCGGCGCGGCGATCATCACCCGGTCCCGGGCGTGCAGGGGGATGCGGTCGATGATGGACACCAGCGGACCGAACCCGTTGGGGGTGGGCCGGCGGGCGCCCTTGGGTGTGCCGGTGGTGCCGGAGGTCAGCACGATGATCCGGCCGTCGCGTTCCGGCGGGCGCAGCTCGCCCGGCAGGGCTCCGGCGACCAGCTCCTCACGGGCCTGCTCGTCGAGGCGGTGCAGGTCGGCGGGCAGGCCGGTGACCCGGTCGGCGAACTCGGTGTCGTGCACGAGCACCCGGAGGCGCTGCTCCTCGGCCACCGTGGCCAGTTGCGCGGCGGACAGACCGGTGTTGACCAGTACCGCGTCCGCGCCGAGCAGGGTACCGGCGACCACCGTCTCGACCAGGCCGTGGTGGTTGCGGCAGAGCACACCGATCCGGTCGCCGACCCGGACACCGAGCGCGGTCCGCAGTGACCGGGCGAGCCGTTCGGCCCGGTCCAGCAGCTGGGCGTACGTGAGCTCGTGCCCCTGCTCGTCGACGATCGCCACCCGGTCGGGGTCGCGGGCGGCGGCCTGCCGCAGCTCGCCCGCGAGGCTCCATCCCCACCGGCGGAGCGCGCCGAGCTGGGAGGCGATGCGGACGGGACGGCCCGGTGCGAGCAGGCCGCGCCGGGTGAGGGTGGCGACGACGAACGGCAGGTCCATGTCGCGGGCCTCCTTCCGCGCGGTGCCGGAGAGGGCCGATCGAGGGGCCCTTCGTGAGACTTCTTCTCGATCATGCACCTCGCCGAGGTGTGCCGCCCAGCAGCCGTTCGGCCCCAGTCCACCTGGCGGACACGTACGGGAAACACGACCGCCATGAGAGAGACGATCCGGCGCGCCCGCCGGAGGACCGGCGGGCGCGTCAGCGGATCTGGACGCCCGAGATGGCGCGGGAGATGACCAGGCGCTGGATCTCCGAGGTGCCCTCGAAGATGGTGTAGATCTTCGCGTCCCGGTACCACCGCTCGACCGGGTGGTCGCGGAGGAAGCCGGCCCCGCCGAGCAGCTGCACGGCCTTCTCGGTGACGGAGACCGCCACCTCGCCGGCCTTCAGCTTCGACATGGAGCCCTCGCCGGCGGTGAACGGCCGGTTGTTGCGGCCCATCCACGAGGCCCGCCACACCAGCAGCCGGGCGGCGTCGATCTCCGTCTTCATGTCGGCCAGCGCGAAGGCGACCGCCTGGTTGGCGATGATGGGCCGTCCGAACTGGACGCGGTCCTTCGCGTAGTCGAGGGCGTACTCGTAGGCGGCCCGGGCCACCCCGAGTGCCTGCGCCCCGACGGTCGGGCGGGACAGCTCGAAGGTGCGCATCGCGGCCTGGCCGGAGGCGCGCTGCCCGGAGCGGGCCCGGGCCAGTCGCTCGTCCAGTGCCTCCTTGCCGCCGAGCAGGCAGCGACCGGGTACGCGTACGTCGTCGAGGAACACGTCGGCGGTGTGCGACGCGCGCAGGCCGAGCTTGCGCAGCTTGCGGGTCGCGGTCAGGCCGGCGGTCCCCGGCGGTACGACGAAGGCCGCCTGTCCGCGTGAGCCCAGCGACGGGTCGACGGAGGCGGTGACCACGTGCACACCGGCGATGCCGCCGTTGGTGGCGTACGCCTTCTGGCCGCTCAGCACCCACTCGTCGGTGGCCTCGTCGTGGACGGCCCGGGTGCGCATGGCGCCCACGTCGGAGCCGGCCTCGGGTTCGCTGGTGCAGAAGGCGGCGACGGCGGGCTTGTCGACGTCGCCGAAGCACTGCGGCACCCATTCGACCATCTGGTCCGGCGTGCCCGCGCCGTAGATGGCGGCGACGGCGAGCGAGGTGCCGAAGATGGACAGGCCGATGCCCGCGTCACCCCAGAAGAGCTCCTCGCTGGCGATCGGCAGGGAGAGCCCGGTGGGGTCGGCCCAGCAGGTGGCGAGGAACTCGAAGCCGTAGAGGCCGACCTTGGCCGCCTCCTGGATCACCGGCCACGGAGTCTCCTCCCGCGCGTCCCACTCGGCCGCGGCCGGGCGCACGACCTCGGCGGCGAAGCCGTGCACCCAGTCGCGCAGATCCCGCTGTTCCTCGTTCAGGTCGAGCGAGAACTCGGCCATGTCAGGACTTGGGGATGTCGAACAGGTTGGCGATGTTGGCGGCCAGGCCGAGGTCGCCCTTGGCCTTGAGCTTGCCGGTCATGAACATCATCACCGGGTTGGCGCCACCCGAGACGATCTTCAGGAACTCGACCGGGCCCATGGTGAGGCTGAGCTTCGGGTCGCGGGTGGCGCCCTCGTTGACGGTGCAGGTGCCGTTCTCGATGACGACCTCGTAGGTGTCGGTGCCACCGTCGGGGCGACCGGTGATGTTCCAGTGGATGACCGCGTTGGTCGAGCCGGCCCGGTCGGCGCGGAAGAGCTGCGGCATCCGGCCGAAGACCTCGCTCAGGATCTTGCCGCGCTGCTCGCCGGACATCACCTCGGCGATCTTGTCGTCGGGGGTGGACTTGACCAGCTGTGCGAACTCCTTGGGGCCGACGTTGGCGAAGTTGGCCGGGTCGAAGTCAGTCATGGTGGTGCACCTTCCGGACGATATTGGCTACTCGCGCGTAACCTTACGCACGAGTAGGTATGCTCGCAAGAGTGTCCAGCGCACCCACCTTCCGCCGCCTCCCGAGGGCCGTCCGCGAGCAGCAGATGCTCGACGCGGCCGTCAAGGTCTTCTCCCGACGCGGCTACCACGCGGCCAGCATGGACGAGATCGCCGACGATGCCGGCATCTCCAAGCCGATGGTCTACGCGTACCTGGGCACGAAGGAGGAGCTGTTCGTCGCGTGCCTGCACCGCGAGGGCACCCGGATGATGCAGGCCATCGCCGGGGCGGCGGCCCCCGAGCTGCCCGCCGACGAACGCCTCTGGCGTGGCCTGCGGGCGTTCTTCGGTGTCGTCGGGGCACACCGGGACGGCTGGGCGGTCCTCTACCGGCAGGCCCGGGGCGAGCAGCCGTTCGCCGGGGAGATCGCCACGATGCGCGCCCGCCTCGTCGAGGTGGTCGCCGGGATGCTCGACCACGCCCTGCGCGCCGAGGGCCGCGAGGTGGGCGAGACCGACCTGGAGGTCGTCGCGTACGCCCTGGTGGGCGCGACCGAGTCGCTGGCCGACTGGCTCGCCGACCACCCGGAGGCCGACCCGGAGAAGACGGCCACCCGGATGATGAACGCCGCCTGGCTCGGCGCCGGCCAGCTCCTGCACGGCGCCACCTGGCGCCCGCCGTCGGCGTGAAAGGAAGGGCCCCTGTTAACGCCTCCGGTAGAGGAAGGGCCCCCTCTTAACGCGAGCGGCGGCCCGGCGCTTCGCGCGGACGCGCAGCCAGCGGGCCGCCTCGATCAGGAGCGTGACCGCCACCGACAGGCCCACCCCGGCGAGGATGCCCCGCAACGGGTCGCGCTCGAAGGCCAGCCCGCCGAAGTAGCCGAGCAGCCCGCAGTAGAGCGCCCAGCTCAGCGCCGCGATCGTGTCGAAGAGCAGGAAGGCCCGCCGGGGATATCGAACGGCGCCCATGGTCAGGGTGATCGCCGTCCGGCCGCCGGGGACGTACCGGGCGGTGGTCAGGATCAGGCCCCCGCGCCGGTCCACCGCCCGGCGGGCCCACTCCGAGCCGGCCCGCCGCCGGCTCTCCGCGGGCAGGCGGGCCAGCCGGTTCGCGCCACCGCCGCGACCGATCGCGTACGAGACGTGGTCCCCGGCGAGCGCGCCGAACGCCGCGGCGGCGATCACCACCGCCAGGTCGGGGTTTCCGCCGGCGGCGAGGACGGAGGCCGTGATCACCGCCGCCTCGCCCGGCACCATCGGGAAGAACGCGTCGACCGCGGTGAGCCCGAAGATCAGCAGGTACACCCACGGTGAGGTGACCGTCTGTCGGAGCAGGTCGAGCGCGGACTCCATGCTCCTCATGCTCCGGTCCGCGATGTTAAGAAGGGGCCCTTCCTCGACAAAAAGGCGGGACCCTTCCCTACACCTCGCGCACCGTGCCGGACAGGTGCGGGCGGCCCCGGGAGTCGTGCAGGGCGAAGTCCCAGGCGGGGGTCGCGCTGAACGCCACCGTGCTCGGCAGCGGCACCGGCAACTTGAACGCCACGTCGACCGTGTACGCGTCGGGCAGCCGGTTCTCCAGCGCCGCCAGGCAGCGGGCCTTGCTCCACATCCCGTGCGCGATGGGTCGGGGGAAGCCGAGCAGTCGGGCCCCCAACCGGGAGGTGTGGATGGGGTTGTGGTCGCCGGAGACGCGGGCGTAGTCGGTGCCGACGCGGGGCTCGACCCGCCACCGGGCCGAGGCGGCCGGCGGTGCGGGCCGGTCACTCTTCTCGCGCCGCTCGCCGCCGCCCGGCGAGCGCTCCTTGCCGAGGTACGTCGACACGCCGCGCCACACCTCCTCCCCGGCGACCGAGCCGACCAGCACCACGTCGATCTGCCGGCCCCGGTCGTGCGGGCGCAGGTTCTCCGCGTAGGTGCGGAAGTCGATCGTCTCGTCGGCCCCGATCGGGCGGTGCACGGTGATCCGGTTGCCCACGTGCACCACGGCGGTCAGGGCGATCGGGAACTCCGGTGCGGTCATCAGCCGCAGCGACAGCGGGAAGCCCATGATGTGCGGGTACGTCGCCGGCAGCCGGTCGGAGAGGCGGAACCCGCAGACCCGGTCGTAGTCGGCCAGGTGCGCCCGGTCGACGGTGACTCCGGAGGTCGCCAGTTCCACCGAGGGGGGCTCGGCTGCCCGCTGCCCCCCGAAGCCGGGCACCGCGCCGAGCAGCGCGCGCCGGTACAGCGGTCCGGACGCGGGCATCCGGGGCAGGTCGACGCGGGTCCGGAGCCCCTGAACGTGCCGGTCCGACAGGTCGTGCGTGGCCTCCTCGCCGTACCGGGAGAGGTCGTGGGTGGCCTCGAGACTCAGGTCGTACCCGGTCTCGCCGGAACCCGCCTCGGCGGCGCGGAACGCGGCGAGGTCGTGGGTCGAGATGATCTCGGTCGGGCCTTCGATCAGCTCGTGCACGGAGAGGTCGTCGGCCCGCCGCTTCGCCGGGTCGTTGCTGCCCGCCATCATGCCCCCAGCAGGCTCTGGCCGCAGACCCGTACGACGTTGCCGCTGACCGCGCCGGACGCCGGCCAGGAGAGCCAGCCGATCGCCTCCGCCACGTCCACCGGCAGGCCGCCCTGGGACATGCTGTTCATCCGGCGGCCCGCCTCGCGCAGGGCCAGGGGCACCCGTGCGGTCAGCCGGGTCTCGATGAAGCCGGGGGCGACCGCGTTGACGCTGATCTGCCGGTCGCGCAGCACCGGGGCGAGCGACTCGACCAGCCCGATCACGCCCGCCTTGCTGGTGGCGTAGTTGGTCTGGCCCCGGTTGCCGGCGATCCCGGCGATCGAGGACACCGACACGATCCGCCCGCCGGCCGGGATCAGGTCCCGCTCCAGCAGCACGTCGTTGATCCGCTCCTGGCTGGAGAGATTGATGTCGAGCACCGAGTCCCAGCGGTCGACGTCCATCCGGCCGAGCGTCTTGTCGCGGGTGATGCCGGCGTTGTGCACGACCACGTCGACGCGGCCGTGCCGGGCCGCCACGTGCTCGGCGAGCCGGGTCGGCGCGTCCGGCGCGGTCAGGTCGAGCTGCACGGCCGAGGCGCCGATCTCGTTGACCACCCGGGCCAGCTCGTCCCCGGCGTTCGGCACGTCCAGCGCGATCACCTGGGCGCCGTCCCGGGCGAGCACCCGGGCCAGGGCGGCGCCGATCCCGCGCGCCGCGCCGGTGACGAGCACGACCTGCCCGTCCAGCGGGCGGTCCCAGTCGGCCGGCGGCTCCGCCCGGCCGGTGCCGACCCGGACCACCTGCCCCGAGACGTACGCGGAGCGGCCGGACAACAGGAAGCGGAGGGTGGCCTCCACGCTGGTGAGGGTGCCCGCGTCCCCGTTCGGGGTGACGTAGACCAGCTGGGCCGTGACACCCCGGCCGAACTCCTTGCCGATGCTGCGGGTCAGCCCCTCCAGGGCCCGCTGGGCGGTCGCCTCCCGCGGGGAGCCGCAGTCGGCGGGGGCGGTGCCCAGCACGACGACCCGGCCGCTGGGCAGCACCGAACGGGCGCGCGGGTGGAAGAAGTCGTACAGCTGGCGGAGCTGTGCGGAGTCGGTGATGCCGGTGGCGTCGTACACCAGGGCTCCGAAGCGCGCCTCGGCGTCGCCGTCGGCGGCGGGATCGCGCAGCTCGACCCCGGCGGCGGTCAGGATCTTGCCGACCGGCTCGGCGAGGCGACCGTCGGTGGCGGCGCCGAGCAGGACGGGCCCGGTCAGCAGGGGATCGCCGGGGGTGTGCCGGCGCAGGCGGGGCGGGTCTGGCAGCCCGAGGCGCCTGACCAGCGCGCGGCCGGCCCCCGATTGGACGAAGCTCGCGTACCTGTCGGTCATAGGCGTAGCCTACTGGCGAGTAAGGTGCGGGCAACACTGTGGAGGAGGCGGATCGTGCAGAACATCCGACGGGTCGCGGTCATCGGGGGCAACCGCATCCCCTTCGCCCGCTCCAACTCGCGCTACGCCGACGCCTCCAACGCGGACATGCTCGGCGCGGCGCTCGACGGGCTGGTCGCTCGCTTCGGCCTGGCCGGGCAGCGGGTCGGCGAGGTGGTCGCCGGGGCGGTGCTCAAGCACGCGAAGGACTTCAACCTCACCCGCGAGGTGGTGCTCTCCTCGAAGCTCGACGCGCACACCCCCGCGTACGACATCCAGCAGGCCTGCGGCACCGGCCTGGAGGCAGCCATCCTGGTCGCCAACAAGATCGCCCTCGGGCAGATCGAGGTGGGCATCGCCGGTGGGGTCGACACCACCTCCGACGCGCCGCTCGCCGTCAACGAGGACATGCGCCGTACGCTGCTGAAGCTCAACAGCGCCCGTACCCTCGGCGAGCGGCTGAAGATCGCCGCGAAGCTCCGCCCGCACCAGCCGTTCAAGCCGGAGGTCCCGCGCAACGCGGAGCCGCGCACCGGCCTGTCGATGGGCGAGCACGCCGCTCGGACCGCGCTGCGCTGGCAGATCGACCGGCAGTCCCAGGACGAGCTGGCGCTGCGGTCGCACCACCGGCTCGCCGCCGCGTACGACCGGGGTTTCTTCGACGACCTGATGACTCCCTACCTGGGGTTGACCCGCGACGCGAACCTCCGCCCGGGCACCAGCCTGGAGAAGCTCGGCTCGCTGAAGCCGGTGTTCGGCACCAGGGGGCCGGACGCCGAGCAGGCCACCATGACCGCCGGCAACTCGTCGCCGCTGACCGACGGGGCCTCCACCGTGCTGCTCGCCAGCGAGGAGTGGGCGCGCGAGCACCACCTGCCGGTACTGGCGTGGTTCTCCTGGTCGGAGGCGGCCGCGGTGGACTTCGTGCACGGCGACGAGGGCCTGCTGATGGCCCCCGCGTACGCGGTGCCCCGGATGCTCGCCCGAGCCGGGCTCACGTTGCAGGACTTCGACTACTACGAGATCCACGAGGCGTTCGCCTCCCAGGTGCTGGCCACCCTCGCCGCCTGGGAGTCGCCGGAGTTCTGCAAGGACCGGCTCGGCCTGGACGCCCCGCTGGGCTCCATCGACCGGGACCGGCTCAACGTCAACGGATCCTCGCTCGCCGCCGGCCACCCGTTCGCGGCCACCGGCGGCCGGATCGTGGCCACGCTGGCCAAGCTGCTCGCGGAGAAGGGCTCCGGCCGGGGCCTGATCTCCATCTGCGCCGCCGGCGGGCAGGGCGTCACGGCGATCCTGGAGCGCTGATCGCAGGCCGGGGCAGCCTCCACGGCCTGCGATCGAACAACCCGCCGTCGGCCCGAGCAACCTCGGCGGGAGCTCGCTACGTCCCCTGGGCATGAAACCGACGAGAGGCGCCGCGCGGTGAACCGGGCCGACGAGGACGAGTACCGGCAGTTCGTCGCCGCCCGGCTGGCCTCGCTGCGCCGGACGGCGTACCTGCTCTGCCGGGACTGGCACACCGCCGACGACCTGGTCTCCATCACCATCGGCAAGCTCTATCGGCACTGGCGCCGGGTTAAGGCCGCGGAGAACGTGGACGCGTACGTTCGCGGCGTGCTGACCCACGCCTGGCTGGACGAGCGCCGCCGCCCGTGGCGCCGCGAGCGCAGCACCGACGAGCTGCCCGACCAGGTCGACGTGGAGCTGCCCGAGCCGGCCCTGATCGACCGGGAGGTGCTGCTGGATCTGCTCGGCCAGCTTCCGGCCCGTCGCCGCGCGGTGGTCGTCCTCCGCTTCTACTGCGACCTGTCCGTGGAGCAGACCGCCGCGATCCTGGGCGTCAGCACCGGCACGGTGAAGAGCCAGGCGGCCCGTGGCCTGGAGGCGCTGCGGATGCTGATGACCTCTCCGGCATCGACGACCCGCGGGGAGCTGTCATGACGTACCAGCAGGTGTTCGACGAGGCGATCGGCGACCTGCCCGCCTCGACCGTCGACGTGGAACGGGTGATCGGGCGGCAGCGCCGCGCCCGGCGGCTCCGCCTGGGCGCGGCGGGTGCGGCGGTCGTCGCGGCCGTGCTCGCGGTGGCACTCGGCACCAACGTCCTGGTGGCGCCGAATGCGAAGGCACCCGTCACCGACGTGTCCCCGGCACCGACCACCATCCCGGGTACGCCCGAGGACCTGAACCGAATCGACGCCGCCGTCGTCGCGGCCCTGGTCCGTGCCGAACCGCGGCTGGTCTGGTCGGCCGACGGGGTCGACTCCGGCACGACCCCGAACTGGCAGTCCGAGGCCGGCGGCGCGGTGGCGAACGCCGCTCCCGACGCGGGGTACCGAGGTCACGGCAGCATCCGGGTCGGTGCCGGTGAGGTGAGGGTCTCGGTGTGGATCGAGCGGGACGGCGCCTCCATGTGGGAAACGCTCAACGGGTGTGACGGCAGGTCCGCGCCGCAGTGCGTCGAACGGACGGGCCCGCGCGGCGAGCAGATCACGATCATGCAGGACGCATACGAGGGCGAGAAGGTCCCGGAGCGGCTGAAGGGCAAGGAGCACAGCAGCGGCGAGACCATGCATGTGCGAGCCATCCGGCCGGACGGCTCGTTCATCGAGGTCGGGGCCTACACGGCCGACGGGAAGCCGCGGCTTCCGGTCACGGCGGACCAGATGGTCGCAGTCGCAGTGGACGGGGCGATCACCCTCGCCCCGCTGCCCTCCGCGTCCCCGGCACCGAGCTCGACAGTGACCACGATCGCCGGCACCGACGAGGACGGTGAACGGCTCGGCAACGCCCTGACGGCGGCGCTGAAGCGGCAGGCGGCCGGCTTCACCTGGGTGACCAAGTGGGGTGGGTCGGTGAGTCCTGAACCGGTCTGGATGGACAAGGGACACGTCAATGTCGACGTGCCCCACCTCGGTTACGCCAACTTCCGGATCGGGGATCGCGGCGGCCAGATCTCTCTTGGACTGGTGCGCGACGGCCGAACAGCCTGGGAGTACGCGTCGCCCTGCCCCACCGCCGGCCTGGCCGCCCGGAACTGCACCGTCAGCGAGGGTCCCACCGGAGAGAAGATCCGCGCCCGTCACCTGCTTGCCGAGTTCGGCAAGCCCGGCGCCGCGCACCGGCCGGGGCTCGGCTCGCTCCGGCGGGTGGAGGTGCTGCGTCCGGACGGCACGTACCTGTTCCTGGCCGTGTCGGGTGGCGAGACTGTGCTGTCCATGGCGCAGTTGACGGACGTGGCTCGTGACCCGGCGCTCGCCATCGCACCTCCGCCGCCACCCGGCACGAAGGCGTCCCCAGGCTCCGGGCCTCCGGCCGACTTCGACATGGGCGTGGGGTCAACGGCGGCCGCCGCCGCGCTGGACGACGTGATGGCGGACGGGACGATCTTCCTCCGGCTGTTCAAGGGCGGGGGCGGCGGACCGACCGGGAACGGCCTGATGTCCTTCTCCTTCCTCGTACAGCGGGACGGGATGGCCGGCGACGGCGAGATCCTCGTCCAGCGACGGGTGAGCGCCACCCTTAGCTGCGCGACTGTCCGCACCCTGCCGGCGGCCCACCACCCTCGGCACCAACACGCCGGCGAGTGCGCCGAGTCGACCCGTCCGGACGGCAATCGGGTGATCACCGTCGTCTCGCGGTCGTCCGGCCTGGTGACCTACACCGCGTTCGTGCAGCGGCCGGACCGGGGCATGGTCGAGGTGGTCCTCGACAACCGGCCGAACACCGGCGCCGCCACCGACATGCCGGAGGGCGGGCAGATGGCGGACGTCTGGCCGAAGAACACGAAGGGTGGGGCTGCTCCACCACTGACGCTGGAACAGGTCGTGGAGCTGGCCACGCATCCCGACCTGGTGAACCTGCTGCCGTGAAACCTCGGGGCCGGGATGCACGAAGGTCCCGGCCCCCGATGCGGTGTCGCGGGACCGTGCACGTCGTCCCGGAGATGTGACGCCGCCCGGCCCGAGCGATGCCGATGGGACCGCGGCCGGCGGGTACGGGAGAATGCGGTACGTGACGACGATCCCCAACGTGCTCGCGAACCGTTACGCCTCGCCCGAGCTGGTCGCCCTCTGGTCGCCGGAGGAGAAGGTCCGGATGGAACGGCGCCTCTGGCTCGCCGTGCTCCGCGCCCAGCGCGACCTGGGCGTGGCCGTCCCCGACGGGGTCGTCGAGGCGTACGAGCGGGTGCTCGACCAGGTCGACCTGGCGTCGATCGCCGAGCGCGAGCGGGTCACCCGGCACGACGTGAAGGCCCGCATCGAGGAGTTCAGCGCGCTCGCCGGGCACGAGCACGTGCACAAGGGCATGACCTCCCGGGACCTGACCGAGAACGTCGAGCAGCTCCAGATCCGTGCCTCGCTGGAACTGATCCGGGACCGGGTGGTGGCCACCCTGGCCCGGCTGGCCCGGCACGCCCACGAGTACTCCGGCCTCGTCATGACCGGACGCTCCCACAACGTGGCGGCCCAGGCGACCACGCTGGGCAAGCGCTTCGCCTCCGCCGCCGAGGAACTGCTCATCGCGTACGAGCGGCTGGAGGATCTGATCAACTGGTACCCGCTGCGGGGTATCAAGGGTCCCGTCGGCACCGCCGCCGACCAGCTCGACCTCTTCGACGGCGACGCCGGGAAGGTGGCCGAACTGGAGCGCCGCGTGGCCGAGCACCTCGGGTTCAGCCGGGTGCTGGACAGCGTCGGCCAGGTCTACCCGCGCTCGATCGACGTGGCGGTGCTCGCCGCGCTCTCCCAGGTCGCCGCCGGGCCGTCGTCGCTGGCCACCACGATCCGGCTGATGGTCGGCCAGGAGTTGGCCACCGAGGGCTTCAAGCCCGGCCAGGTGGGGTCCAGCGCGATGCCGCACAAGATGAACACCCGGTCGTCGGAGCGGGTGAACGGCTTCGCGGTGATCATCCGGGGCTACCTGTCGATGGTCGGCGAGCTGGCCGGCGACCAGTGGAACGAGGGGGACGTGTCCTGCTCGGTGGTCCGCCGGGTCGCCCTGCCGGACGCGTTCTTCGCCGCCGACGGGCTCTTCCAGACGTTCCTCACCGTGCTCGACGAGTTCGGGGCGTACCCGGCGGTGATCAACCGTGAGCTGGAGCGGTTCCTGCCGTTCCTCGCCACGACGAAGATCCTGGTCGCGGCGGTCCGGCGGGGCGTGGGCCGCGAGGTGGCCCATGAGGTGATCAAGGAGCACGCGGTCGCCGTGGCGTTGGCGATGCGCGAGAAGGGCGCGGCGGAGAACGACCTCTTCGACCGCCTCGCCGCCGACGGCCGTCTCGGCCTCACCCGGAGCGAGATCGACACGCTGGTCGCCGACCCCACCACCTTCACCGGCGCCGCCAGCTCCCAGGTGGAAGCGCTAACCCGCCGGATCACCAAGGTCGTAGAAGCCCACCCCGAAGCCGCCACCTACACCCCACCCCCGATCCTCTGACCCACCCACCCACCCACCCCACCTCCCCTCCCTCCGCTTGTTGATCAAGGGGTTTGCGTCACGGTGGAGATCGACTGTGGCGTGAACCCCTTGATCAACAAGGGTGTGCAGGGGGTGGGCAGGGTGGGCGGGTCAGTCGCGGGTGGGGGTTTCTGCGGCGGAGCCCAGGTTGGGGGCGCTCGCGGGTTCGGCGATGCCGCCGGGGGCCTCCGTGATCGCGGGTTCGTGGGCGGTCTCCGCCGCTACCAGGGGCTGGTCGTTCGGCATGACGTCGGGGACCTTGGGTGCCACGATGACCGCCGTGCCGTAGGCGCAGATCTCCATCCACATCTCGCCGCAGTCGCGGCTGTCGAACCGCATCCCCACCACGGCGTTCGCGCCGAGGCGGCGGGCCTCCTCGCCGAGCCGGGCCACCGAGTCGGTACGCCAGCGGGTGAGGTTGTCCGGCGCCATCGGGTCGTACGCACCACCGCGCAGGTTCTTCACCCCCTCGCGGTACGGGTTGCGGGTCCGGGCCATCGAGGAGACGACCTCGCCGAGGATCTGGCGGATCTCGTAGCCGGGCAGTTGATCCGTCGTCACGACCAGCACGTTTCCGATGCTGTCAGGGTGGAGGCGCACCTATCGCGAGCCTTGTTCACCTCATCGGATGCTGAAAAACCGCGCGGCGCGGACGGCCGGCGCTCCGCCGACCATCCGCGCCGCCGAGGGCGCTAACCGTCAGACACCGGCCACCGAGGTGATCCAGGCCCTGTTGTACGCGACACTGCCGTAGTTCTGGATGCTGTAGCCGTCGGCGGTCGAGGCGACGCCGACCTGTCGGCCGTTGTAGAACTCCGGGCCGCCCGAGTCGCCCCGCCAGGCGTTGCCGGTGATCTCGGTGCTGCGGATGGCCTGCCCGCCGTACGCGTCCGTGTAGCTGGTGCTGGTCACCCGGACGCTCGCGGTCTTGAGCTGGCTGGAGGCGGAGCAGCCGCTGTAGCAGGTCTGGCCCCAGCCGTAGATGGTGTTCGTCGAGCCGATCGGCGGGTTGCTGCTCGCCAGCGTCACGTAGCTGGTGCTCACGGGGCTGGACAGGCGCATCAGGGCCAGGTCGTACCGGCTGTAGGTGGCGCTCACGGTGCGGGTGACCCCGCCCGAGGAGCGGTAGACGCTGCCGACCCGGACGGACATCGAGCCGCCGAGGCAGTGCCGGGCGGTCAGCACCCACTGGGACGAGATGATCGTGCCGGAGCAGGTGAACGAGCCGTTGCTGAAGACCGCGGCGGCCCACGGGGCGGACGAGACGGTGTTGCCGCCGATGATGTACGGGCTGACGGGTGCGGCGACGGCGCCGGAGCTGGCGCCGAGCACGCCGGCCAGGGCGGTGGCGAGGACCGCGATCACGGATCGGATGCGCATGGCAGGGGGGCTCCTTCTCGGGGCGCGTCCCGGGTTCACCGGGGCGGGTTGCCGGCCGGTGGGCGGGGGTCGGCCCGCCGGCGGAGACATCTCATAGACGTCTGACGATGTACGGTAGGGCCCCTGAGACGTCGTTCACAAGTGTTTCCATCGAGAAACATCGATCAGTACTCCCGGCGCTGCGCTGATCCGGCAAAGCCGGGCGTACGGGGTGCGACGACAACGGATCCGCATCGGGATCGCAACGAACCGGCATCGGTCCCCGGCCCCGTACGCCGACAATGCCGATCACTGTCCGAACCGCCTCCGGCCGGTGCGTCCGTGACGGTATCTGCCAGGTAGGCTGGCTGCGCTCGCCCGTTGTGGGTCGGCACCCAACTGCGTACACAGTCAGGAGTGCCCAGTGCCT
Source organism: Micromonospora sp. NPDC049799 (assembly GCF_040656655.1). Lineage (NCBI taxonomy): Bacteria > Bacillati > Actinomycetota > Actinomycetes > Micromonosporales > Micromonosporaceae > Micromonospora > Micromonospora sp. NPDC049799. The sequence goes on along the minus strand of NZ_JBFAMU010000050.1, from coordinate 1,117 downwards.
CGCGTCGTCGTCGACGTCATGCTCAAGCCCGAGATCCTCGATCCGCAGGGCCAGGCCGTCGCAAACGCGCTGCCCCGGCTCGGCGTCAGCGACGTCGCCTCGGTTCGGATCGGCAGGCGGATCGAGATCGAGTTCACCGGTGAACCGGACCTGGACCGGGCTCGGGAGATCGCCGACAAGCTGCTCGCCAACCCGGTCATCGAGGACTTCACCGTCCGCCTGGTCGAGGCCGACGAGACCGCGGGCGCCCGCTCGTGACCGCCCGGGTCGGTGTCGTCACCTTCCCCGGCTCGCTCGACGACGGTGACGCGGCCCGGGCCGTCCGGATCGCCGGCGCAGAGCCGGTGCGTCTCTGGCACGGCGACCCGAAGCTGCACGGGGTGGACGCCGTCGTCCTCCCGGGTGGCTTCTCCTACGGCGACTACCTGCGCTGCGGCGCGATCGCCCGGTTCGCCCCCGTGATGGAGACGATCGTGGACGCCGCCCGGGGCGGCCTGCCGGTGCTCGGCATCTGCAACGGCTTCCAGATCCTCTGCGAGGCGCACCTGCTGCCGGGTGCGCTCACCCGCAACCAGCACCTCCACTTCCGCAACCGGGACCAGGTGCTGCGCGTGGAGTCGGCCGGCACCGCGTGGACCAACGCCTTCCAGGCCGGCCAGGAGATCCTCATCCCGGTCAAGAACGGCGAGGGCTGCTACGTCGCCGACACCGCGACCCTGGACCAGTTGGAGGCCGAGGGGCGGGTCGTCGCCCGCTACGTCGGTGGCAACCCGAACGGGTCGCAGCGCGACATCGCCGCGATCACCAACACCGCCGGCAACGTGGTCGGCATCATGCCGCACCCCGAGCACGCGGTGGAGGCCCTCACCGGCCCCTCCCTGGACGGCCTCGGCTTCTTCACCTCGGTGCTGAAGCACCTGGTGGGGGCGCCGGCGTGACCGTGCGCGGCGGCATCATCGGTCGGCTCACCCGCCCGCAGGGCGGTCACGAGCGCAGCGAGGAGAGGTCATGACCACCCAGGACCCGGTACGGGACAGCGCGGACGCCTTCCCGGCCGCCCCGGCGCAGCCCGCCGCACCGCGCGCGGCAGCCCCCGTGCCGCCGGCCGCGCCGGCCC
>NZ_JBFAMU010000049.1:0-19608 GCF_040656655.1 Micromonospora sp. NPDC049799 | reverse complement strand
CCAAGGAACTCGCGCCCCGCGGCATCCGCGTCAACGCCGTCGCCCCCGGCATCATCCGGACCGACATCCACGCCCTGTCCGGCCGGCCGCGCCCGCCGCGCCGCCCACGCCGCCTGTGGCGGCGGCTGTGCCAGGTGGAGATCACGCTCGAACAGGGAAGTAGTGGCCTCCCGGGCACGTGGAGGCCACTACTTCATGGATGTAGCACGATCTTGGAGCCGTCACTCCTCGGCGGGGAGGGCACTGACGGGGACGTCCAGGTGGACCTGGGTGTCCACCGCGGCGATGCGGTCGGCCGGCACGTAGACCGCGCCGGTGGGCACCAGCTCGGTGGAGACCTTCAGGTAGCCCCCGTGCAGCAGCCGGGCGGCCAGGTCGGCGGGTACGTCCGGTTCCCCCACGGCGGTCGACTCGATCAGCTCGTCCAGGCTGCTGCCCGGGTCGGCGGTCGGCGCCTGCACGGTCACCGCGTTCGGGTCACCCCGCTGCACGAGATCCACCGTGCCGATCCCGGCGCCGGTCGAGTCGACCACCGGCATGCCGGTGGTCACCCGGGAAACGGCGGTGTGCTGCTGGCTCATGTGGTCGCGGTTCCCGACCCGCCGTGTCCCTAAACGCCGGAGGGGTTCGACCAGCCGGACGGTGGGCGCGGGGACAGCTCGCGCCACGTGTCGGTGCCCTGGAGCAACGCCCGGACCGTCTCCTCGGCCTCGTCCGCGCTGCCGTACTCGTAGAACTGGGAGACGCCCTCCGAGCCGCCCGCCCGCTGCTCGACGTACCACCGGTCGGCGTCGGCGCGGAGGAACACGTCCCGCCGCGCCAGTCGTCCCCATTTCCCGTTCCACCAGTGCTTCCGCTGCTCCATGGCGGGGACTCTATCGAACAGGCGTACGAAAAGGTGCGACCCCCGCGGGATTCCCGCGAGGGCCGTTGTGCGTGTGCCGGGTTCAGTACTTCGTGGGCGGTTCCTGCCGCCGGCCGAGCACGTCGTCCAGGGCGCCGCGCTGCTGACCGGGGGTGGAGTGGCCGGCGGCGACGAGCGCGTCCCGGATCTCGGTGAGCAGCTTGACCTCCTCGCTCGGAGCCTTCGGCGGCGGCTCCTCGCCGCGCCGGCGCCGCTCGGCCAACCGGTTCATCGGGTAGACGACCAGGAAGTACAGCGCCAGCGCGGTGAGCAGGAACGTGATCAGCGCGTTCACGAAGGCCACCCAGTCGAACGGGATGCCCCGGAACTTCGGTGTGGACCCGCTGAGGCCGTCCTTGCTGCCGGTCATCAGCGCGATCATCACCCGGACCAGCGGTTCCAGGAACGACTTGGTGAGCTGGGTGACCACGCCGGTGAAGGCGGCACCGATGACGACACCGACCGCCAGGTCGACGACGTTCCCGCGCATGATGAAGTCTTTGAAGCCCTTGAGCATCCGTACTCCCGAGGTGTCCGGTTTTCCGTCCGGCACAACCTATGCCCCCGAAGCGGGCTCCAGAAAAGCGCCGGCCTCGATCGCCGCGCGCTCCGGATCGCCGGCCCGGATCGCGTCCACCAGCCGGGAGTGGTCGACGTGGCGCTCGGGCTCCAGCGCGCCGCCCATTGCCTGCGCCACCGTGCTGCGCAGGGCGGTGCCGACCGAGGCGTACAGGTCGGCGAGCATGCCGTTGTGCGCGGCGGCGACCACCGCCGTGTGCAGCGCGGCGTCGGCCTCGACGAACTCGTCGACCCGGCCTCCGCGCCACGCGGCCTCCCGGTCGGCGAGCGCCGCGTCGAGCGCCGCCAGGTCCTCGGCCGTACGCCGTAGCGCGGCCAGTCGGGCGGCCTCCACCTCGAAGGCGCGCCGCACCTCGACGACCTCGGTCATCCGGTCGTCGGTGAGCCGGCGGGCCACCACGGGGGCCAGCTCGTCGGTCGACACCACGTACGTCCCGGAGCCCTGCCGGCACTCCAGCACCCCGGCGTGCACGAGGGCGCGGACCGCCTCGCGGACGGTGTTGCGGCCCACGCCGAGGGCGGCGACCAGTTGCGGCTCAGTGGGGATGCGCCCACCCACCGGCCACTCGCCGCCGAGGATCCGCTGCCGGAGCTGGGCGATCGTCTCCCGCACCCGCTGCCCACGCGGGGGCACGGGCGCGGAATCAGTCGTCGGTGGCACTGGTTACAACCCCTGCCGGAAATTCATCCCATGATTGTAGGTTCGACTCCATGACCCCGCCACCACCCACCACCACCCCCACCGCCGTCGCGCCGGTGGCACCCCCGACCCCGTCACGGCAGGCGGTCGGACCGGTCTCCGGGGGCCTGCTGGTGCTGGTGGCGATGCTGCTGGTCGCGGTGAACCTGCGGGCCGCGGTGACCAGCCTCGGTGCCCTCCTCGACGAGGTGCGGGGCGGTCTCGGGCTGTCCGCGACGATGGCCGGGTTCGTCACCACGCTGCCCACCATCGCGTTCGCCGGGCTGGGCGCGCTCACCCCGTGGCTGGTCCGCCGGTTCGCGCCGGCCCGGGTGCTGGTGGTCGCCATGCTCGCCCTGGCCGTCGGGCAGGTGCTGCGGGTCCTCACCGACTCCCCGCTCGTCTTCGTGCTCACCAGCGCGCTGGCGCTCGCCGGTATCGCGGTGGCGAACATCCTGCTGCCGATGCTGGTCAAGCAGCACTTCCCGCACCGCACCGGGCTCGTCACCGGGGCGTACACGATGGCACTGACCGTGGGCACGACGGTGGCCGCCGCCTCGGCCGTGCCGATCGCCCACGCCTTCGGGTCCTGGCGGGCCGGGCTCGGGGTCTGGGCCGGGCTGGCCGCGGTGGCCGTACTCCCGTGGGTGCCGCTGGCGCTCCGGGCCCGGGCCGCGGCGCGGCGGGCGCCCCGGACGGCCGCCGCCGCTCCCCGGGCGCGGATCCGACCCGGGCGGACCCGGCTCGGCTGGGCCATGGCGGTGTACTTCGGCGCGCAGTCGCTCAGCGGGTACGCGATCATGGGCTGGTTGGCCCAGCTCTTCCGGGACGCCGGCTACCGGCCCGAGACGGCCGGTCTGCTGCTCGCCGGGGTAACCGCGCTCGGCGTGCCGATCGCGCTGCTCATGCCGACGCTGGCCGGCCGGCTGCGCACGCTGCGTCCGCTGGTGCTCGGGCTCACCACCGCGTCCACCCTCGCCTACCTGGGCCTGGCGCTGGCGCCCCACGACGGCGCGCTGCTCTGGGTGGCCCTGCTGGCGGTCGGACAGGGCGCGTTCCCGCTGATCCTCACCACCATCGGACTGCGCGCCCGCACGGCGGACGGGACCGTCGCGCTGTCGGCGTTCGCGCAGAGCACCGGGTACGTCATCGCGGCCCTCGGGCCGCTGCTGGTCGGGGTGCTCTACGAGGCGACCGGCGGCTGGACCGCGCCGATCGGGTTCCTGCTGGTGGCCCTGGCGGTGCAGACCGGAGCGGGCATGGTCATCGCCCGCCCCCGGTACATCGAGGACGGGCGGTGAGAGAAGGAATCAGGAGGAGGCCGGTGTGGGTTCACCCGCGACGGCCTGCTCGACCGTCGGGTAGGTGTGCAGCACCTCGACCAGGCCGCTGACCTCCAGGATGCGCAGCACCCCACGCTGCGGTGCGGCCAGCCGCACCACGCCCCCGGCCTCGTCGCAGCTGTTCTTGGCGCGGACGAAGACGGACAGGCCGGTCGAGTCGCAGAACGACACGTCCGCCAGGTCGAAGACCAGCCGGCTCCGACCCTTGTCCAGCAGGTCGGTGATCTGGTCCTGCAACTGCGGTGCGGTCGCCATGTCCAGCTCGCCTGCGACCGACACGACGACGACGTCGCCGCGCTGTTCCGTGTGCACCGTCAAGGACATTTGCCAGACCTCCAAGTTATCGGTGAAACGGTATCCCACGATGGAGGTGGTACGCAGAACGGGAGGTGGTATCCGGTGTGCGTCATCATTCCTTTGCCACGTGGCAAGTAGTTCTCCGGCACCCGGTGATAGAGTCCGCCCGGTTCCAGGTCAAGGGGGTCTGACATGGCGCTAAGCGCCGATGAGAGCGGTCGACTGGCGGCCTTGCTGACCAGCCACACGGACCGGGTCCTGTCCCGGTGGACCGAGATTGCCGGGGCGTCCCTGCGGGGACGTCTCAGCCAGGCGGAACTCCGCCGCCAGGTGGAGGACCTGCACCGCGGCATGGTCACCACCGCCGAGCAGGGCCTGCTGCACCTCGACGGTGAGAACGCCGGCGAGCTGCGCGCGGTCCTCGCCGACCTGTCGCGCGGCCGTGCCCGACAGGGTTTCTCCGCCACCGAGACCGCCACCAGCGTCTTCGCCCTCAAGGACGTGCTGCTGGAGCTGATGGAGGCGGACAGCGGGACGGGCACCCTGCGCGACTACGTCGCCTACTCCAGCTTCGTCGACCAGATGGGCCTCTTCACCTTCGAGACCTACGTCCGGACCCGGGAGAGCCTCATCGCCGACCAGGCGGAGCAGCTTCTCGAACTCTCCACCCCGGTCGTGAAGCTCTGGGAGGGCGTGGTCGCCGTCCCCCTGGTCGGCACCCTCGACTCGGCCCGCGCCCAGGTCGTGATGGAGCGGCTGCTGCAGACCCTCGTCGACACCAGCTCCCCGTACGCGATCATCGACATCACCGGCGTGCCGGCGGTCGACACCCAGGTCGCCCAGCACATCCTCAAGACCGTCGTGGCCGCCCGGCTGATGGGCGCCGACTGCATCATCTCCGGCATCCGGCCGCAGATCGCGCAGACGATCGTGGCCCTCGGCATCGAGTTCGGCGACATCGCCACCAAGGCCAGCCTCGCCGACGCCCTGCGGCACGTCCTCCGCCTCACCGGCGTGGAGACCGCCCGCCGCACGACGCGCCGGGAGCGCTGATGGACCGGGTGCCGATCCTCAAGATCGGCGACATCCTGCTCGTCTCCATCCAGGTCGACATGTCCGACCAGACCGCTCTCCAGCTCCAGGAGGACCTGGCCGAGCGGATCGTCGACACCGGCTGCCACGGCGTCATCATCGACATCACCGCCCTGGACATCGTCGACTCGTTCGTCGGCCGGATGCTCTCCACCATCGCGTCCATCTCCAAGGTGCTGGACGCCGAGACGGTGGTCGTCGGCATGCGCCCGGCCGTCGCCATCACGCTGGTCGAGCTGGGCCTGTCGCTCAACGGCATCCGTACCGCGCTGAACGTCGAGCGGGGCATGGAACTCATCGCGGCGGCCCGCGCCGACGAGCACGAGGAGCTCGACGACGAACCGGACGCCGAGACGGCGACGCCGTGACGACCGGCGTCGACCTGGGCCAGCCGCAGGCGCAGGCGATCCGCAGCGACGAGGACGTGGTGCGGGTCCGGCAGCTGGTGCGTACCGTCGCGGTGGCCGTCCGGCTTTCCCTCGTCGACCAGACCAAGCTGGTCACCGCGGCGAGCGAACTGGCGCGCAACACCCTGGTGTACGGCGGGGGTGGCACGGTCGAGGTGACCACCGTCGACAACGGGCGGCGGCGCGGCGTACGGATCGTCTTCGCCGACTCCGGCCCCGGCATCGTCGACCTGGACCTGGCCCTGACCGACGGCTACACCACCGGCGGAGGGCTCGGCCTCGGGCTCAGCGGCGCCCGCCGCCTCGTCGACGAGTTCGACATCTGGACCGTAGTGGGTGAGGGAACCCGCATCACGGTCACCAAGTGGTCCCGATGAACACCGACCCGGTCTCGGACCGCGGAATCTGGTTCCGCGTCGAGGCCGGCAGCACGGCCAGCGCCGTCCGCCGGGCCGCCGAGCGGCTCGGCGCCCAGCTCGGGCTCGGCGACGCCCGCACCGCCGACCTGGCGATCGTCGCCGCCGAACTCACCAGCAACCTGGTCAAGCACGCCGACGACGGCGTGCTGCTGCTCCGCCCGGTACGCCGGGAGGCGGAGGCCGGGGTGGAACTGGTCGCCATCGACTCGGGCCCGGGGATGGCCGACCTGACCGTCTCCTCCCGCGACGGGCACTCCACCACCGGCACACTCGGCATCGGCCTCGGGGCGATCACCCGCCAGGCCAGCTGGTTCGACGGGTACTCCCGGCCGGGGAAGGGCACCGTCCTCGCCGTCCAGGTCTGGCCGCGGGCCGCCCCCGAGCAGTCGTGGGTCGGCGCGCTGACCCGGCCGATCACCGGGGAGACGGTCAGCGGGGACGGCTACGCCTGGCGGACCGCCGAGGGCCGGCGACAGCTGCTGGTCTGCGACGGCCTCGGGCACGGCTCACTCGCCGCCGCCGCCACCGACGCCGCCCTGGACGCGTTCCGGCGGGCGCCGGCCGGGTCCCCGGCCACCGTGGTAGGGCACCTGCACCGGGCCATGTCGCACACGCGTGGCGCGGCGCTCGCCGTGGCCGAGCCCGACCCGGCGACCGGCCTGCTGCGCTACGCCGGCCTCGGCAACATCTCCGGCGCCGTCGTCGACCGCGAGGGCCGCCGCAAGGGCCTGGTGTCGCTGCCCGGCATCGCCGGGCACCAGCGGCCGTCGGTACGCGAGTACGACTACCCCTTCGGCTCGGACGCCCTCCTCGTCATGCACAGTGACGGGGTGGTCGACCGCTGGCAACTCGACGAGTACCCGGGCCTGACCGACCGGTCCCCCCTGGTCGTGGCCGCGACCCTGCTGCGCGACGCCGGCCTCCGCCGCGACGATGCCTGCGTCCTGGTCGCCCGGGCGGCGTCATGACCACGTCCGCGATGCCGCTGCTGGCGATGGCGTTGCGGGTCGAGCACGACATCTTCGTGGTCCGGCAGCGCGGCCGGGAGGTGGCCGCCGCCGTCGGGCTGGAACACCAGGACCAGGTCCGCATCGCGACCGCGCTCAGCGAGGTCGCCCGGGACCTGCTGCGCGCCGTCGGCGGGGCGGACGTGACGTTCGCGGTGACCGCCGACGCCGATGACGGTAGGCAGCACCTCCGGATCGACCTCGCCCCGGTCGGTCCCCTTCCGGGAGGACGGTACGAGCCGCAGTCCGGGGCGGTGGCACGACTCGTGGACAGGCTGGACATGGTGGTGGGGAAGGGGGATACGGTCGTGAGGATGTCCCGACGTGTCCCGGTCACCGCGCAGGCGCTGACCCCGGAGCGTCTCGCCGAGCTGCGTGCCGCCCTCGGGGAGAGCGCGCCGGGCAGCGCCCTCGACGAGCTGACCGCCCAGAACCAGCAGCTCATCGCCGCCCTCGACGAGGTACGCAGCCAGCGCGACGAGCTGGCCGTGCTGAACGAGGAGCTGGCCGAGACCAACCGGGGCGTCATGGCGCTCTACAACCAGCTCACCGAGGAGCTGGAGGAGACCAACCGCGGCGTGGTCGCCCTCTACGGCGAGCTGGACGAGAAGTCCGCCCAGCTCCGCGCGGCCAGCGAGTCCAAGAGCCGGTTCCTCGCCAACGTCAGCCACGAGCTGCGGGCCCCGGTCACCGCGATCATCGGGCTGGGCCGCCTGCTCGCCGACTCCTCCTCCGACCCGCTCACCGCCGAGCAGGCCCGCCAGGTCGGGCTGATCCGCTCCTCGGCGGCCGATCTGCTCGCGCTGGTCAACGAACTGCTCGACCTGGCGAAGGCCGAGTCCGGGCGGATCGAGCCGGACTGGACCGAGGTGGACCTGCGGCCCGTCTTCGGGCAGTTGCGGGGCACCCTGCGCGCGTTGGCCACCCGGCCCGAGGTGGAGTTGGTGGTGGAGGAGCCGCCGGCGCCGGCCGTCCTGCGTACCGACGAGGTGCTGCTCGCCCAGGTGCTGCGCAACCTGCTGCACAACGGGTTGAAGTTCACCGAGCGCGGCGAGGTTCGGCTGCGGGCGGAGCGCCGGGGCGACCGGTGGCAGCTCACCGTCTCCGACACCGGCCCCGGCATCCCGGCGGAGCTGCACGAGCGGATCTTCGAGGAGTTCTACCAGGTCCCCGGCAAGACCCGGGTCGGCGGCACCGGCCTCGGCCTGCCGTACGCGCGACGGCTGGTGACGCTGCTCGGCGGCAGCCTCGACCTGGCCAGCGAGCCCGGCCGGGGCAGCACGTTCACCGTCTCCCTGCCCGTGGACGGAGCCTGACCGTGGAGGGCGGTCCGGCGACCGTGCTCGTGGTCGACGACAGTCGCACCAAGCGCTACCTGCTGGTCAGCTGGCTCTCCCGGGCCGGTTTCACGGTGCTGGAGGCGGAGACCGGCGGCGAGGCCCTGGCCCGGGTCGGTGTGGATCCGATCGACCTGGTGGTCCTCGACGTCCGGCTGCCCGACCTCAGCGGGTTCGAGGTCTGCGAGCGGATCAAGACGGCCCACCCGGCGATGCCGGTCATCCACGTCTCGGCGCACGCGGTGGACGTGGTGGACCGGGCGCAGGGGCTGACCCGGGGCGCGGACGCGTACCTCGCGGAGCCGATCGAGCCCGAGGAACTCGTGGCCACCGCATCGGCGGTGCTGCGGTACTACCGCGCCCGACAGCGCGCCGAACTGCTCGTCGAGCGGCTCACCGGGCTCGCCGACACCACCGTGGCGGTGCACGCGGCACCGAGCTTCGCCCGGCTGCTGGAGGGGGCGGCCGAAGGGGCGGCGAAGATCTTCAAGTGCCCCGCCGCCGTGGTGGCCGAGACCTTCGACGGCGACTGCATCGCGGGTGTGACCGCCGGCCCGGACACGCCGGCCAGGATCGTCCCGTGGGTCGTCGACGACACCGGGGTGCCCACCGGGTCGACAGTCCGCGTGCAGGATCCGGCCGCCTGGGGCCTGGTCGACTGGCCGGCCGACGACACGGTGACCGTCGCCGCCGCCCGGCTGCGCGAGGACCGCGCACCGCTGTACGTCGTCGTACCCACCCACACCCAGACCGACCGCAACCCGGTGCTGGTGCAGCTCGCCCAGGCGGTCGCGGCGGCGGTGGAGGCGCAGCGCTCCTTCGACGAGGAGCACCGGATCGCCGTCACCCTCCAGCGCAGCCTGCTGCCCCGCCGGATCCCCACCGTCGCCGGGCTGGACCTGGCGGTGCGCTACGAGCCGGCCAGCGCCCAGACCGAGGTGGGCGGGGACTTCTACGAGCTGGTGATGCTCGACGGGCACCTGCTGCTGGCGATCGGCGACGTGGCCGGCCACTCGCTGCACGCGGCGACCGTCATGGCCGAGCTGCGGCACGCAGTGCGCGCGTACGCGGTGGAGGGGCACCAGCCGGGCGAGATCCTGCACCGGGTGAACGAGCTGATGCGGACGCTGCTCCCCAACGAGCTGGCCACCATCTGCGTCCTGCTGGTCCACCCGCCCAGCGGTCGGGTGCGGATGGCCAGCGCCGGACACCTGCCGCCGGTGCTCAGCCTGCACGGCAAGGTGGAGTTCGTGCAGCAGTCCGCCCCACTGCTCGGGGTCCGCGCCCCGCGCCCGCCGGACCTGGAGTTCGTGCTGCCCGCCGGAGCGACGCTGGTCTTCTACACCGACGGGCTGATCGAGCGGCGGGACACCACCATCGACGACGGGCTGTCCGCCCTGGCGGCCGTCGCCGCCCGGGTCGACCAGGACCTGGACCGGTTCTGCGAGCGCCTGCTGGTCGAGCTGGCCCCGCCCGAGATCCAGGACGACGTCGCCGTGGTCGCCCTCCGCCGCCGCTGACCTGCCCGCCTCGCCCGACCTGCCGGACGTCGACCGTCTTCTCGCCCGCACCGGCCGGGACCCGGTCTGGTCCCCGACCGCCGGCTGAAGCCCCCCTTTGCCGCGTAACGCGGCGCCGACGGGCGGCGCTGTTGGAACCGGGGGCCCGGCCGACGGGTCCACGCCGGCCCGTGTCCGGCGCGCGCATGGCAGCGGGAGTTTCAGCAGATGCACAACGAGCCGGGCGGACCGCCGCCGGTATTCGTCGACGGGACGGGGCAGCGACGTCGGCTGACCGTCATCGCCGGGACCGCGATGGGCTTGGGTCTGCTCGTCAGCCTCGGCCTGATCGCCGCCGGCCTCTTCATGGACTCGTCTGTTTCGCTGCCCGGCTGGTCGGAGAACCGGGCGCCGATCGAGGCCGAGGTGGACGACGGCGGTGAGCTCGGCGAAGGGTCCCCGGCGGTCCAGAGCCCCGCACCGGTGACCAGCACCGCGGTGCCGCTGCCCACGTCCAGCCGCAGCGCCGCCACGACCGCCACCACCGCACCGCCGGGCACCCCCGCCGCCGGCCAGCCGACCTCGTCCGAGCCTCCCGGTCAGGGCGACGACCGGCGCAGCACGGCGAAGCCGAGCCGGTCCCCCGGCAAACCTCGGTGACGGTGGCGCGCCACATCGCGCGGCGGGATCCTCGGGCGCACTGGGTCCTGCTCGTGCTCGCGCTGTTCCTGCTGCTCGCGGCGCTCAGCCTGAACGGGCTGGTGTCCGGGTTGGGCGGCGGCTCGGGTCAGCGGCACGACGCCGACGCCGCGGCCACCGGAGTGCCACGACAGGTGAACACCGGCGGGCCCGTGCTGCGGCTGGACCGGGACGAACCGGTGAGCCGCGCCGTGCCGGACCGGACCATCGCCCTCACCTTCGACGACGGACCCGACCCCGAGTGGACGCCGCAGGTCCTCGACGTGCTGCGCCGGCACGGCGCCCGCGCCACCTTCTTCGTGGTCGGCTCCCGCGTCAACGAGAATCCCGAGCTGACGCGGCGGATCCTCGCCGAGGGACACGAACTCGGCTCGCACACCTACACCCACGCCGACCTGGGCACCGCCCCGGCGTGGCGCCGCGACGTGGAGCTGTCGCTCACCCGCAAGGCGATCGCCGGAGCCACCGGGTGGGAGGTCACCCTGCTGCGTCCGCCGTACTCGTCCCGACCCGGCGAGCTGACCGGCGCCCAGTACGCGGCGCTGCGCGCCGCCGCCGGCACCGGTCACGTCAGCGTACTGAGCGACCTGGACACCAAGGACTGGCAGCGGCCGGGAGTGGACGCCATCGTCAAGGCCGCCACCCCGGCCCGGGGGCGGGGCGCCGTGGTCCTCCTGCACGACGGCGGCGGTGACCGGTCCGAGACGGTCGCCGCGCTGGACCGGATGTTGCCCGACCTCACCCGGCAGGGCTACCGGTTCACCACCGTCTCCGAGGGCGTGGACGCCCCGGCGTCCATGGTGAAGGCGAGCGTGGGCAGCCGGGCCAGCGGCACCGCCCTGCGCTGGACCCAGACCGGCGCCCGCTGGACCGCCGGCGGGATGGACCTGCTGCTCGGGATCGCGCTGGTGCTCGGCGTGGCCCGGCTGGCCGTCCAGGTGGTGTGCGCCCAACGGCACGTCCGCCGGGTCCGCCGGCCGGGCCCCCCACGACCGGCGGTCGGCGAACCGGTGTCGGTGATCGTGCCCGCGTACAACGAGGCGGCCAACATCGCCGCGACCGTCCGCTCCCTGGTGGCCAGCGCGTACCCGGCGCTGGAGGTCATCGTGGTGGACGACGGCTCCTCCGACGGCACCGCCGACATCGTGGAACGGATGCGGCTGCGCGGCGTACGGGTGATCCGGCAGGCGAACGCCGGCAAGCCGGCCGCCCTGAACACCGGCATCCGGGCCGCCCGGGCGAACCTGCTGGTGCTCGTCGACGGCGACACCGTCTTCCAGCCGGACACCGTGCACCGGCTGGTCCAGGGCTTCGCCGACCCGACCGTGGGCGCGATCTCCGGCAACACGAAGGTCGCCAACCGGCGCCGGCTGCTCGGCCGTTGGCAGCACCTGGAGTACGTCATCGGCTTCAACCTGGACCGCCGGATGTACGACGTGCTGGAGTGCATGCCGACCATCCCGGGCGCGATCGGCGCGTTCCGCCGCGAGGTGCTGCTCGCCGTCGGCGGGGTGCCCTCCGACACCCTCGCCGAGGACACCGACCTGACGATGAAGGTGCTGCGGGCCGGCTGGCGGGTGGTGTACGAGGAGTCGGCGATCGCCTGGACCGAGGCTCCGTCGACGCTGCGGCAGCTGTGGCGGCAGCGGTACCGCTGGTGCTACGGCACGATGCAGGCGATGTGGAAGCACCGGCACGCGCTGCGCGAGCCGGGCGCCGGCGGCAAGCTCGGCCGGCGCGGGCTGCCGTACCTGACGGTGTTCCAGATCGTCCTGCCGCTGGCCGCCCCGGCGGTGGACGTCTACGCCGTGTACGGGCTGCTCTTCCTGCCCTGGTCGAACCTCGTGCTGGCGTGGGCCGGTCTGCTGCTGCTCCAGGGGTTGACCGCCGCGTACGCGCTGCGCCTGGACCGGGAACGGTACGGTCCCCTGTGGAGCCTGCCGTTCCAGCAGCTCGTCTACCGCCAGCTGATGTACCTGGTGGTGGTGCAGTCGGTGGTCACCGCGCTGGTCGGGAACCGGCTGCGCTGGCAGCGGATGGTGCGTACCGGCGAGGCCGCCGCCCTGATCGGCGTGCAAGGAAGGGCCCCTTCTTAACGCCCGCCGGCGATCAGTTCGCGTGATCAGTTCGCGGTGAAGAGGCCGCCGGCCAGCGCGAGGAGCGTCCCGGCCGCGGCGGAGCAGCAGCACACCAGCAGGGCCGCGACCACCGCGAGGATCGCCCACACGCGCCGGTCGCGCGCCGCGGCCCGCAGGCTCGACCGGGGTACGTCCGCCGTCCGGTCCTCGTCGCCGTCCCCCGCCACCCGGGCAGTCTAGGTGACCCCCGCCCGGCCGACGACGGTGTTCTGTGGGTGGCGGAGGGCCGGAACGCGCAGCTGTCAAGAAGGGCCCCCTGTACAACGCCCGGCGTTAACAAGGGGCCCTTCCTTCCCCCGGTGGGGGCACCGGGGCGGGCAGGATGGGGCGATGGAGCTGGTCTCGATCGCCGACGTCCGTGCCGCCGCCGTCGACATCGCGGGCACCGTCCTGCGTACGCCGCTGCTGCGGACCGGGTGGGACGCGGACCTGTGGCTCAAGCCGGAGAGCCTGCAGCCGGTGGGGTCGTTCAAGCTGCGCGGCGCGACCCACGCGGTCGCCCGGCTGACCCCGGCGGAGCGGGCGCGCGGTGTGGTCACGCACTCCTCGGGCAACCACGGGCTGGCGCTGGCGTACGCGGCCCGGGCGGCCGGCGTGCCGTGCCGGATCGTGGTGCCCGAGGGTGCCCCGGCGGTGAAGGTCGACCGGATCCGCGCGCTCGGCGTGGAGGTGCTGCTCGTGCCGCCGCCGCGACGTGTCCCGGAGGCGGAACGGATCGCGGCGACGACCGGCGCGGTCCTGGTGCCGCCGTTCGACGACCGGCGCATCGTGGCCGGGCAGGGCACGATTGGGTTGGAGATCGTCGAGGACCTGCCCGACGTCGACGTGGTGCTGGTGCCGGTGGGCGGCGGCGGGCTCTCCTCCGGCATCGCCACCGCGGTCAGGGCGCTGCGGCCGGAGGCGACGGTGATCGGCGTCGAGCCGGAGCTGGCCGCCGACGCCCGGGACTCGCTCGCCGCCGGATCGGTGGTGGTGTGGGGCGAGGAGCGGACCTACCGGACGATGGCCGACGGCCTGCGCCTGCCGCCGTCCGAACTGACCCTCGCGCACCTGTCCGCCCGGCTCGACGGCATCGTCACGGTCACCGAGGAGGAGATCCGCGCCGCGATGGGCCGGCTGGTCCGCGACGCCCGGCTGGTCGTCGAGCCGAGCGCCGCGGTGGCGGTGGCTGCCCGGCTGTTCCGCGCCGCCGAGATTCCCACCGGGCGTACGGTCGCGGTGGTCACCGGCGGCAACGTCGACCCGGCGGTGCTGGCGTCGGTGCTGGTGCCGTGAGGGTAGGGACGGGCCCTCGTGCCGGACGAGGGCCCGTCCGCGCACGGCTCCTTGACAGCCACTATTCACTGAGTGAATAGTGGCCGCGTGTCCACCCCGCACGTGCTGCTCGGGCTGCTCGCGGCTGGTGCCAGGCACGGCTACGAGCTGAAACGCGCCCACGACGAGCGCCTGCCCCGGGCCCGTCCGCTGGCGTTCGGGCAGGTCTACGCCACCCTCGGCCGGCTGCAACGTGACGGTCTGGTCGTGGCAGCCGGTCAGGAACGCGAGGGCGGCCCCGATCGCACGGCGTACGTGCTGACCGACGCGGGGCGGGCCGCGTTGGACCGGTGGCTCGCCGAGGTCGAGGCACCGATGCCGTACGTCTCCAGCACGCTCTTCGCCAAGGTCGCCGTGGCGCTGCTGGTGGACGATGTCGCCGGGGCCCGCTCCTACCTGGCCGCCCAACGGCAGGCGCACACCGTGCGCCTGCGTGAGCTGACGGCCGCCAAGACGGCACCCTCGGCCAGCCTCGACGACGTCGTGGCGGCCGACTACGCCATTGCCCACCTCGACGCGGATCTGCGGTGGCTCCACACCACCCTGGACCGGGTCGCCGACTGGCACCGGGAGGTGCACTCGTGACCTACCTGCAGGCCCGGGGCGTGGTCCGCTCCTACGGCCCGACCCCCGCGCTGCGCGGCGTCAACCTCGACGTCGCCGAGGGCGAGATCGTCGCGGTCACCGGCCCCAGCGGCTGCGGCAAGTCCACGCTGCTGCACTGCCTCGCTGGCATCCTGCGCCCCGACGCGGGCGAGGTGCTCTGGCGTGGCGAGCGCATCGACACCTGGTCCGAGGCGGCCCGGTCCAGGCTGCGACGCAGCACCTTCGGGGTGCTGTTCCAGTTCGGCCAGCTCGTCGCCGAGCTGACCGCGGCGGAGAACGTCGCCCTTCCCCTGCTCCTCGCCGGCACGGGGCGGCGAGAGGCGCGGACCGCGGCGCTCGGCTGGTTGGACCGGCTCGGGGTGGCCGACCTGGCCGACACCCGGCCCGGGGAGATGTCCGGCGGGCAGCAGCAACGCTGTGCGACCGCCCGGGCGTTGGTCACCGAGCCGCGGGTGCTGTTCGCGGACGAGCCGACCGGGGCGTTGGACACGCTCACCGGTGAGCAGGTGCTCACCCGCCTGGTCCGGCTCGTCCGCGAGCAGGGCACCAGCATCGTGCTCGTCACCCACGAGCCGCGCATCGCCGCGTACGCCGACCGGGAGGTGGTGCTGCGCGACGGTGTGGTCGACCACGATGGCCTCGGGTTGGACGTGCCGCTCGCGGGTGGCCACCGGTGAGGCCGTCGACCCTGCTGCGGCTCGCCGTGGCGGGCACCGCCACCGACACCGTTCGCGTGGTGCTCACCGCCCTCAGCGCCGCGCTGGCCGCCCTCGCCGGCCTGGCCGCGCTGACCGTCCTGGCCATCCCCACGCCACCCCCGGTCGACGAGGGGGACGTGCGCTGGTCCGACCAGTACGCCAGCCAGTTGCTCGTCGAGCCGGGGCTGCGCGGCGGCACCGCCTTCGCGTTGCTGCTGCTCACCGTCCCGGTGTTGGCGCTGGCCGGCCAGTGCGCCCGGCTCGGCGCCCCGGCCCGTGATCGCCGCCTCGCCGCGCTGCGGCTCGCCGGCGCCACCCCCGGGCAGGTCACCCGGCTCGCCGTCGGGGAGACCGGCCTCGCGGCCCTGCTGGGCACGGCCGGCGGCACGGCGATCTACTTCGGCGTCCGCGAGGCGTTCGACACCCCCGACGGGCAAGGGCGGCTGGCCCTCCCCACCGACGTACTGCCCGCTCCCGGAGCCTTCGCCGCAGTACTGCTCGGGCTGCCCGTCGTGGCGGGCCTCGCCACCGCGCTCATGCTGCGCCGGGTGACCGTCGGCCCGCTCGGGGTGGTCCGCAAGCAGCGGCGCGAACGCGGCCCTCGCCCCTGGGCCGGCGTCCTGATCGGGCTCGGGCTGGTTGCCTTCGCCGCCATCGGGCCGATCGACCGCTGGTACGCGACCCGCGACACCCAGCCGCCCGAGTGGCTGACCCCCGCCCTGCTGACGGGCGGCGGGCTCGCCGCACTCGTCGGCGTCGTCGTCGGCACCGGCTGGATCTCGTACGTCACCGGGCGGCTGCTGCGCCGGTGGGCACGCCGCCCGGCCACGCTGCTCGCGGCCGCCCGCCTGACCGCGGACCCCTGGGCGGGCAGCCGCACCTTCGCCGCTCTGCTGGCAGCGGTGCTCCTCGGTGCCGGGGCGGCGGGCCTGCGGGCCTACTTCGAGGCCGCGGGGGATTTGGAGCGGCGGGGCGGGGGCGGGCTGGCCGGCACCGACGACTTCTACCTGAGCACGATGGACCTCGTCGACCTCGCGGTCGCGGTGGCCATGGTGGTGGCCGCTGGCGGGCTCGTCGTAGCCCTGGTCGAGGGGGTCACCGCCCGGCGGCGGGCGTACGCGGCCCTGGTGGCGACCGGGGTGCCCGCCGCCACCATCGGGCGGTCGATCGCCTGGCAGGCGCTGGCCCCGGCGGTGCCGGCGGTCGCCCTCGCGCTCACGGTCGGCCTGCTGCTGGCCCGCGGCCTCTTCGGCACGCCGACCAGCGGTGGGGGGACGGTGGAGTTCTGTGACGCGGCGGAGCAACTCTGCAACGACCCGGCGACCCGGGCGCAGTACACCCGGGTCGAGGTGGAGCCGCTCGTCAGCCGCACGCCGGACGTACCCCTGGAACACGTGGCCTGGCTCGGGGCCGGCGCCCTCGCGGCGGTGCTGGTCACCGTCGCGGTCGGCCTGCTCTTCCTGCGGCCCGGTACGGCGGTCGAGGAACTGCGCGCGACCTGACGGAGGGCGTGCGAACGGGCCGGCGGGCGGCATGCCGCGCCGGAGCGCCCCCGGCCCGTTCGTCCTCGACCGTCAGGCGCGGCCGAGGCGGTCCAGGATCCAGGCGTTGACGAACGCCTCCTCGCGCCACGAGTCGTAGCGGCCGCTCGGGCCGCCGTGGCCGGCGCCCATCTCCGTCTTGAGCAGGTAGTCGCCCTGCGGGGCGACCTCCCGCAGACGGGCGATCCACTTCGCCGGCTCGTGGTACAGCACCCGGGTGTCGTTCAGGCTGGTCACCGCGAGGATCGCCGGGTAGTCCACGGCGCGCACGTTCTCGTACGGGGTGTAGGACTTCATGTACGCGTACACCTCGGGGTCGTCGAGGGGGTTGCCCCACTCCTCCCACTCGGTGACGGTCAGCGGCAGTGACGGGTCGAGGATCGAGGTGAGCGCGTCCACGAACGGCACCTGCGCGACGACGCCGCTGAAGGCGTCCGGTGCGATGTTGGCCACCGCGCCCATCAGCAGGCCGCCGGCCGAGGCGCCCCGGGCGACCAGCCGGTCGCTCGCCGTCCAGCCGGCCTTGACGAGGTGGCGGGCGCAGGCCACGAAGTCGGTGAACGTGTTCTTCTTGGCCAGCAGCTTGCCCCGGTCGTACCAGCGCCGGCCCAGCTCGCCGCCGCCCCGGATGTGTGCCACGGCGAAGACGACGCCCCGGTCCAGCAGGGACAGCCGGGCGACCGAGAACCACGGGTCCATGCTCGCCTCGTACGAGCCGTAGCCGTAGATCACGCAGGGCGCGGAGCCGTCGCGTGGGGTCCCGGCGCGGCACACCAGCGAGATCGGCACCCGGGTGCCGTCGTCGGCGAGCGCCCAGTCGCGGTGCTGCTCGTACTCCGCCGGGTCGTACGGCCGGCCGTCCGGCCCCGGCTGCACCGGCTTGCGCCGCCGCAGCGTCATCCGCCGGGTCACCAGGTCGTAGTCGTAGACGGAGTCCGGCGTGACCAGCGACGTGTAGCCCAGTCGGATCTGCCCGGTGCGGTACTCCGGGTTGGCGCCCAGGCCGACGCTGTAGAGCGGCTCCGGGAAGTCGATGTCGTACGCGTCGCCGCCGCCGATCGGGAGCACCCGCAGCCCGGTCAGCCCGTTGCTGCGCAGCGACACCACGAGGTGGTCGGCGAAGGCGTCCACCGCCTCGAGCCGGGTGCCCGGCGAGTGCTCGATCAGCGGGACCCAGTCGCCGGGCGCGTCCGCCGACGTGTACGCGAGTGCGAAGTCCTCCGCACCGTCGTTGTGCAGGATGAGGAACCGGTGCCCGTGGTGCTCCACCGTGTACTCCACGCCCTGCCGGCGGGCCGCCACGGACGCCGGGGCGCCGGTCGGGTTGCCGGCCGGGATCACCAGCACCTCGCTGGTGATCTTGCTGTGGATGTCGATGAGGACGAACTTCTCCGAGCGGGTCAGCTCGACGCCCACCCAGAACCGTTCGTCGTCCTCCTGGTAAACCACCACGTCCTCGCCCGACGGGGTGCCCAGAGTGTGCCGCCAGACCCGGTTGGGTCTCCACGCCTCGTCCACGGTCACGTAGAACAGCACCGACGCGTCGGCGGACCAGGCGGTGCCGTAGAAGGTGTCGGGCACCTCGTCGGGGAGCAGTTCGCCGGTGCTCAGGTCCTTCACCCGCAGCGTGAAGCGCTCGTCGCCGGAGAAGTCCGTCGAGTACGCGAGCCAGCGCCCGTCGGGGCTGACGTCGAACGCGCCGAGCGCGAAGAAGTCGTGCCCCTCGGCGAGCAGATTGCCGTCGAGCAGCACCTCCTCACCGTCGAGCGGGGCACCGTCGACACTGACCGGGGGCTCGGTCTCGCCGTCGCGGACGGCCCGGCGGCAGTGCACCCCGTACTGCTGGCCCTCGACCGTGCGGGTGTAGTACCACCAGCCGCCCTTGCGGGCGGGCACCGTCAGGTCGGTCTCCTGGGTGCGCTGGCGGATCTCCTCGAACAGCTCTCCGCGCAGCCCGGCGAGGTGCGCCGTCCGGGCCTCGGTGTACGCGTTCTCGGTGGTCAGGTGGGCGATCGTCTCCGGATCGTCCTTGACGGACAGCCAGGCGTACTCGTCGACGACGGTGTCACCGTGGTGGGTGCGCTCGCTCGGCACCCGCTTGGCCACGGGCGGGGTCTCGGTGGTCACGGCGCCACGTTACCGGCCGAGCGCCGCCCGCCGCGCGGGCTCGTCCGGCAACCCGCCGCCAGGTCTTTCGAACATGTGTACGATGACCGCCATGGCGGCAGCAGCGAGCTACACCGATCGGCCCGGCGCACTGGACATCACCCGGCGGCTGACGGAGATCTGCGGGCCGCCCTTCGCCCGCATGGCCGGCCCGGCCGACGAGGTGGCCGGTCGCCCGGCCCGCTGGGTCGCCGTGCCGGGCGGCCCGCACGCCGCCGCCGAGGTGCTGCGCCTCGCCGCACGCCACGACCTGACGGTGGTGCCCCGGGGAGCCGGCACGAAGATCGACTGGGGTGCCGCCCCGGAGCGGGTCGACATCATGCTCGACACCGGCCGGCTCGCCGGGATCGGCCACCGGTCGGTGGCCGGCGCGACCGTGGAGGTCGGTGCCGGCACCCCGCTGCGTGCCGTGCAGGCGACCCTGGAGCGCACCGGCCGGAGGCTCGCGCTGGACGCGCCCTCACCCGGTGCCACTCTGGGCGGGGTGCTCGCCGCCGGCGAGGCCGGCCCGCTGCGGCACCGCCACGGCACCCCGTGCGACCAGCTCGCCGGCCTGCGCTACCTGGAGGCCGACGGTGAGCTGGTCGACGCCGGTGGTGGCGCCGAGGGGCTGGAGCGGGCCCGGGTGCTCTGCGGCTCGCAGGGAGCACTCGGTGTGCTGGTGTCCGCCTCCCTGCGCGTGCAGGCCGTGCCGGCCAGCCGCATCTGGGTCACCCGGCCGGTGTGGACGCCGCTGGAGGTGCACGACCTGGTGCGTACGGTGCTCGCCGCCCGCCTCGACCCGGCGGCACGGATGTCACCCACCCCGTCGCCGTCGGAGTCCGCGAACGTGTCGATGTCGAGGCAGTAGACGACGGCCTCGGAGTACCACCTGTCACCCATG
>NZ_JBFAMU010000048.1:0-20325 GCF_040656655.1 Micromonospora sp. NPDC049799 | reverse complement strand
GTGATGGTGAAGGTCGTCCCGACTCCGACCTCGCTCGTGACCGTGATGGTGCCCTGGTGATCGGTGACGATCTGCCGGGCGATGGCGAGGCCGAGCCCAGCTGTAAGCCATAGCTCACCTCGTCAGCCGGACAGCAACCGCCAGCCGGGCTGGGGCGGCGCCGAGTTCACTGCCCGGCTTTGGCATCGGGATACGTGCTAAACCTGCTGCCCGGCCGCTGGGGCATGCCGCAGCGGACAGGCAGGTGCCTTGGAACCCGTCGATGGTGCGCTGGCGAGGTCCGGAACTCGGCCGGGCAGAATACGACCATGATCGACAAGGTGGTGACGCTGCTCCCGATCTGCGAACCGGAATACGCGAGCGGCGTGGTCGGTCACAGCTACTTTCGGCCGGCGTACCGGGCCGCGAGTCTACGGCTGTTCGAGGCAAGCGTGGAGCAGCGGTCCGAGGAGGGTGATCGGGTCCGGGTGGCTGCAGTTGCGCCCGCGATCGTCCCAGTCCTCGATAATGACTACAACGAACAGGCACTCGCGGTGGTCCTGCCGGAGGAGGACGGTTCTGTCCGGCTCGTGAACCAGATCGGGTGGCTTCCCGACCGGCGGTGCGCGACTCTTCAGCCACGAGTCGTATCGCTGATGCGCGCGACCAACGCCTACGTGGGCGCGGCCGGAACGGCCTCGTACTGGTGGTCAGGCCGCAGGTGGGACAAGTCGAGTGCAGGGCTGCGTCTCCGCATCGCGCAGTGGGAGGACGTCCACCGGGCGGCCATCGAGATCGCGCGTAGGGCCGAGCCCGACGTTGAACAACCGTGGGTGGGCCATTACGCGCCCCTGACCGACCTCGCACGTAGGCTGTATTCGGAAGGGCGCGGGCGGAGCGAGGCGGACCTGCTGCACGTACGGTACGAAATCCTCGACGATGCGTTGGTTGCCACCGCGAACGACGAGGTCGTCACCGACATGACTAGAAGCGGCCGTGACTTCTTCGATCTGCTACGGGCCCGGGTCGAGGAGCGGGGCCCTGTGTGGGGCTGGGTGCGCCTTCACCAGGGGGCGGTCGAGGTGCGGACCGAGGAACGACCACGACCGTAGTTCGGCGGGTGGGCACGGTCCAGTGTCGGGAGCCGTGTCGGCGCTGCCCCGGACGATCCACGGAGCTCATGATCGGCAGAACACCTAGGCCATTTACTTCGCGACGGTTGGAAGCTCGCTCCTACAACGCGATTCCCCGGAGAGAAGATCGGGCGCAAAGGGCTGGCTGCCCGCAGATCTGCCGAATGGCCGAACAGCAATGTTCTGCCGGTCGAGCATAGCGCACTGTCACAGTCTTCTTGCCACAAGACAGTCCACATGGGAGGATCTCGCTCGGCAAATCGACCTGGCCCGGATGGGCCATCACGGGGAGGGCGATTTTGTGCTGGTTGCCTTGGGTTTGGATTCCGTCGCGGAGAGTGTCTACCGACAGATGCTCTCCCACCCTGATTGGGGGGTGACGGAGCTCAGTGCCCAGCTTGGCATCACCGAGGCGCGACTCCGATCCGCCCTGGACGTCCTTTTTGAGATGTCGTTGGTCCGCAACTCGATGGATCACCCCGGCACTCTGCATGTCGTCAGCCCGGATGTCGGGCTGAGTGCTGCGCTTGCCCAGCAACAGGCCGAGCTTGCCCGCCGTCAACAGCAGGTCGCGGAGAGTCAAGCCGAAATCAGCCAACTGATCGATCAATTCGGAAGGGCGCAGCGAGATGCCTCGGCCCCGGCCGCCCTTCACCTGGTCGGTATCGACGCGGTGCAGGACAAGCTGGCCCAACTGGCTCGCGAAACCGAGTTCGAGATTCTCACCTTCATGCCTGGTGGCGCCCAGTCGGCGGAGGCATTGCGGCACGCACGCCGCAACGACAGCGAGCTTCTCGAACGTGGTGTCCGGATCCGTACGGTGGGCCTGGACAGCATCCGGAACGACCCGCAGACGCTCGCGCACGCGCGTTTCCTCACCGACAGCGGCGCGGAGTTCCGGACCTCGCCCATCCTTCCGCCCCGCATGATCCTGGCGGACCGCCGTGCCGTGCTGGTGCCGATGGACCCGGCCGACACGCGCAAGGGCGCCCTGCACCTGACCGGCCCTGGGTTCGTCGCCTCGATGCAGGCGCTCTTCAGCCAGGTGTGGGAGATCGCGACGCCGCTGGGCGCGGCCCGCGAGCCTGAGCGTGAGGGGCTGAACGCCCAGGAATGCGCGTTGCTCGAACTGCTCGGTCAGGGCTTGACGGACGAGGCCGCTGCTGCCCGGCTCGGCGTATCGCCGCGGACGGCCCGGCGAATGATGGCCGACCTCATGGAGCGCCTTCAGGCCCGGAGCCGGTTCGAGGCGGGCCTGAAGGCCGCCCAGCGTGGTTGGCTGTGACACGGCAAGTGACCGATCGGAGACAAGGCATGGAAACCTCGCCGCAGAACGCCCTACTGACGGTGATCCGTCGGGTGGCCATTGGTGACGTCGTGTTCGGCGGGGATCGCCAGCCCATCATCTCGGGCCCCTGCTCCGTGGAGCCGGACTACGTCACGCATGCGGAGGCGGCGGCAGCAGCGGGAGCCGATGTGCTCCGTGGATGCGTCTTCAAGCCACGGTCGGGGCCGAATCGCTTCCACGGCATGGGTGCTGAGGGTATTCCTCTGCTCGCGGAGGCCCGTGCCCGTACCGGCCTGCCCATCATCGCGGAGCCGCTCGACGGTGACGATGTACGGCTGCTGTTCGACCACGTGGACGGTTTCCTCATCGGCGCCAGGTCGATGCGGAACAGCCGACTGCTGGAGGCCGCTGGCCGCACCGGCATGCCGATCATCCTCAAGCGATCGTTCGCCGCCACCTACACCGAGTGGCTGGGGGCGGCCGACTACGTACGCGCCACGGGCAACGACGACATCATCCTTTGCGAGCGGGGAATCCGCACGTTCGTCACCGAGACCCGCAACACCCTGGACATCGCGGCGGTTCCTGTGCTGGCCAGCCGTACCGACCTACCGATCATCATCGATCCCAGTCATGCGGCGGGGCGCCGGGAGTGGGTGCTTCCGCTCGCACTCGCCGGTGCTGCGGTCGGCGCCGCCGGCATCATCGTCGAGAGCCACCCGGTGCCCGAGCAGTCGTGGACCGACAGCTGCCAGGCATTGAGTACTCCGGAACTCCGCGATCTGATCGAGAAGGTCGGGCGTCTGAATAGCCTGAACGAGCTGTCGAGCACCTAACCACCGCGGGTCCGCGCTGCCCCAGGGTCCTCTGCATGCGGCGCCAACCGGGCCAGCCGTCGGTGTACCGCACCGCCGCTACGACGAGGTCGGACGCCGGCCGCGAAGATTCGCAGTCGGCGTCCGACAGGCGTTTCCGGTCGATTCCATCGCTCAGGTCGGCAAGGCAGGCTCGGTCACCCGGGCAGGCTCCGCCACGCGCACGGGCTCGGCCGCGTGGACGGGCCAGGTCTTCCGGGTGGGCGCCGCCACCGGCGGAGTGTCGTGCTGGCGCAGAAACAGGAAGGGGATGCTGCAGAACACCGTTCCGAGGCCGGCGTACAGGAATCCCCATCGCAGCGCGTAGTCGCCGATATAGCCCCAGCTAATGTATGCGATCGGCATGACTCCGATCGCCGCCATGTACACGACGGAGAAGACCCGACCGAGGAACTGCTGGCTGACCTCCCTCTGGATGTAAGCGAAGAAGAGGGTGTTGAACCCGCCGACGAAGAAGCCCTGGGCGGCCGACAGTAGCAGCAGCCCGGTGACGGCCGGCACCACGGGGATGAGCGCCAACGACATGCCACCGGCGGCGATGAGCGCTGCGAGCAGCCGGTTGGTCGGGACGATGTCGTGAAGGAACAGGAGTAGGAGCGTGACCGCGATGCCGCCGACCGCTTCGGCGGTGAGGGCTCGTCCGTAGATCCCACTCGACCCGTGCAGCACTTCGGTGACATACAGCGGCAGCAGGATGTTGAACGAGATCAGGAAGAAGTTGACCGCAGCGCAGAGGATCACCATGTTCCGGATCAGCACCCGGCTGTTGATGTACCGGAAGCCCGAGCGCAGGTCGGTCATCACGCTGGCGATGTTCTTGCCGTCCGCGACGTGCCGGTAGCGTATCGCCGCCGCCGCGAGGGCCGAGAGCCAGAACGACGCGCCGTTGAGCACCATCGCTCCGGCGACGCCGATGACGGGCATCGCCACGAGCGCAGCACCGAGCAGCGGACCCACAGCCTTGGTCGTCTCGGTGAGATTGTTCGACACCGAGTTGGCCTTGACCAGGTGTCGCTCCTGTACGAGTTGCGGAACGATGGAACGCGCGGCCGGGCGGTAGAGAGCGGCGCAGGTGCCGAGCGCGAAGCAGGATAGTGCCAGCAGGGGAACATTGAGGGTGTTTCGGTAGGCCATCAGCGCTACCCCGAAGGCCACGGCACCGCTGATCAGGTCGGTGACGATGAGGATTGTCTTCTTGTTCCACCTGTCCGAGAGAACGCCGCCGATCGGACCGATGAAGGCGATCGGTGCCAGGGCCGCTGCCAGCAGGTATCCGGTGAGTACGGCCGATCCGGTTTCGGAGACCACCCACCACGCGAGCACGAGGTCGAAGACGACGGTGCCGAGCGCCGAGACGAACCCACCCGACGCGAGTGCGACGAAGCTGCGTTGGTAAAGACCGCTCACCGTCACAGCACCACCTCGAGCGCCTCGTCGTAGCTGCGGACGAACTCACTGATCGGCGGGTCGGTGGGCCCGGGCTGGTAGCGGCCGAGGACCGAGCAGAAGTAGTCGGCGTTGAGGCCGTCCGGGTACAGGACGCCGCCCGGCTGCTTGTAGCAGACGCAGCGCAGCACCTCCTGCCGGTTTGCCAGTTCCGCGAGGCCGCGGATCTCGCGGATCACCCCGGACCCGCGGTGCGGGAGGTTGTACCAGAAGTAGTGTGTGCCCACCGCCGCCGACGCGGTGGTCGGCGTGCCGGCAGTGGCCTGGAACTCACGCCGGGAGGTTGCCAGGGTCGCGTGGTACAGGACGCGGGCGAAGTCGACCCCGTGCGCCTGCTGGAACAGCGGGTAGAAGAGGCCGCCGGCGCCGGGGCGGTTGGTGGTCTCCAGGACGTACGGAACACCGCCGCGCAGCCGGATCTCCGTGTGGGTCGCGCCCGAGCGGATGCCCACTGCCCGCACCGCGTCGTGCGACAGCCGGATGATGTCGGCAGCCGCGGACGGCGGCAGTTCGGGGTTGATGTGGTAGAGCCGGTCGGGATAGTACGGACCGACCGGGGCTCCCTTGGACATCAGCCCGTCGCAGGCCGGAACGCCGTCGAACCACACGGTGTCGACGGAGTACTCCTCGCCGTCGAGGTACTCCTCCACCACTATCCCGGCGTCCGGACGCTCGCGTCCGATCACTGTCGCGTTGATCATCGAGACGGCCTGGAGGTGTTCCAGGAGTTCCCGTTCGGATTGCACCCGGCGAACGCCGCAGCTGGCGTAGCCGTGGGAGGGCTTGACGATCAATGGGTAGCTGAGGTCCGCGCAGTTGTCCCGGACGTCTTGGGCGGATCGGAACGACCAGCCTCGGGGAGTGGCCACCGCCGCGTCGAGCCAGATCCGCTTCATCGTGGCCTTGTCCCGGGCCCGCAGCGCGATTTCCCGGCTACCTTCGGCGAGCTTGAGCGTGTCGGCCAGCGCGGCTGTCTCGGTGAGGAACATTTCCTGGGCGGTCAGCACCGCCGTCGGCGTGCCCACCGTGCGGCGGACTACCGCGATCGCCTCCGCGGGATCCTTGCGGATGTCCGCGCGGATGACATTCGACCCCGTGGTCCGAACATCTTTCGTCAACACGTACACCCGGTCTTGCTCGGTCTCCGCGACTCGCGTCATCTCGGCGACGAAGAAGTCGGGCGACTCGACTATCACCAGGGAGCGGTTCATGCCTGCCGCTCCATCCGCGCGAGGCTCCGGCGGAGCTGGCCGGGCAGGTCGGGAATGTGATCCAGCGCGAGGATGACCCGGTCCAGACCGAACGCGAGGCACATCGTGCTTGGCGTCTCACCGTCGGAGTCGCTGAGCCCGAACGGCTTTGTGAAGTGCTGGCCGTGCTTGTTGACCGATGCCACGGCGATCGGGGCGCCGTCCTCCACCTGCACCAGCATCTCGATCTTGCTATCGGTGATGAGCTGGGAGAAGAGCTGCTCCTGGGCGTTGTCGTTGAAGAAGATGTCGGTGGCCGTCACGAGCTGGTATTTGAACCCGAAAAGGTCCGCGATGGCCGCCATCACGGCGACGAGTCGCTGGTGGAGCGGGGCGAGGTCGGCCTGCCTGCCGAAGAACACGCCCTCTCGCATGGTGAACTCGCGGAGGCGCTCGCGGTTGTTGAGGTTGCCCGACTCGTCTCGGAAGCATGAGCCGGACAGGGTGAGCACCAGTTTGTCGACCGGCCGGTGCTCGACCAGCGGATAGGCGTGCAGGCACAACGCTGGGTTGAGGATGTCGGCGGGGGTACGCAGGAACTCGTGTAGCCGGTCCCGGTCGTTGTCAGCCCGCCAGTAGGGCAGGAAGCCCTCGAATTCCTCCATGTCGGTGGTCACCGGCGCCACGAAGCTCAGGTGTTGGCAGCCGGTGTCGAAGTACCCGGCCCGGTCGACGACCGTGGCGGGCAGCATCGAGGGGACCCTGATCTCCGTAGCGCCGTGGGCATACTCGAAGAAGCGGCGGAGGAAGTCGTCGATGACGCGCAGCCGGTACGCGCCGGCACCGATGTAGACGTTGAGGCCCCGCTCGCGCGGTTGCACCTCGCCGAGGTCCTCCACTGATGGCGTCTGCACCTCGTCCAGGTCGGCCGCGAGGCGCACGGCGGCGGCTCGCAGCGCGGTCGCGTCCTCCGCGTTCATGGCCGGGGCGTCGGTGCCATCAGTCGGGTCGTAAACGACTCGGGAAGACAGCCGCTCGCTGAGGGCCGTGTACGAGGCGGCGACCCGCTCGACTACGGACGTGACCTTCGCGGCCGACAGCGCCTCCTCGGAGTGCAGGCGGACCTCGGTGGCGGTGATGTCCAGATGCTCGATCTGCGGAAAGTGGAAACGCAGCCGGGTGCGCATGGTGGGCCACAGGTTCTCCTGCAGCGCGAATGGCAGACTGAGGGTGGGCATTTTCAGGCCTCCGTCATGGCGAGGCCGAGCTGACGCTCGAGTCCACCGAACGTCTGCAGGGCACCTATTGTGAACGTCTCGTAGTCGATCTCGTAGTTGAACAGTTCCGTCATGCGAATCGCGATCTGCATGGTGGCCAGGGACTCCAGTCCCAGCTCCGCAAGATCGACGTCCCGGTACGCGGGATAGTCGGCGACCGCCGCCGCGATCGTCGCTTCGGGCAACAGGCCCGTGAAGAGTGGCTCAATCCAGTGCGACAACGTTTCTCCTCGGTTCACGATAGGCCGGGAGGGGAATGGAGGTTATCGGTCAGCCATGCGTCGATAACGGCGTGCACTGCCGGGGCAGCGACGGCGCCAATCAGGCTGAAGTGGTCCAGATCCAGCACGTCTGTGCGTGAGATGCCGGGAGCGAACCTGTGCCACAGGTCTCGATGTCGGACAGCGTCGCCGTCGCGGGTGAAGAGGATTGCGGTGGGTCCGTGGTAAGCCGACGGCCGGTAGCGATCGGCGGCCTGCCCGTTTCCCATATAAGTTCGGACCATAGCGCCCACGTAGTCGATAGCGAGACTGGCCGGCAGGATCCGTGCCTCGATGGCCCGCGCGCTCAACATCGCGATTAGTTCGGACTCGGTCCCGACCGTCGCGGGGTCGAACGGCGGCTCAAGGCCGAGGCCGCGAGAGACCAGCGAGAGGGCGACCGAGGTGTTCTCCGGAGCGACCGGGACAGTAGGCGGCGCCGTGTCGAGAATGCCCACCAGGGCCACCTCACGACCGGCCATGGTCAGCTGACGAGCGGTTTCCAGGGCCACCAGACCACCGAGCGAGTAGCCGAAGATCTCGCACGGTCCATCCGGCCGGCACTCGTTGATCGCCGCCGCGTACCGGCGGGCCGACTCCGCCAACCGGGTCGGTGGGGTGGTCGTACGATTCTCTAGCCCGTACACGTCCCGACGCGTCGCCAGCAGCCTGGCAACAGGCCGGTAGTTGCTGGTGCCTCCGCTGATGCCGTGCGCCCAAAACAGGGGCGGTCGGCTCCCGCTGACCTGGATCTCAACGAGGCACGAGGTATTGCCACCATGTCGCTCGCGTTCACACTCGTCGTGTCGTTCGTCCCGGCCCTGCGCAGGCACGCCCATGGAAAGCATCGGGTGGGTTGGTGACACCTGGTTCGTCCTTTCAACGAATGTGACGCGTGATGCGGAGTCGAAATGGAGCGGCGCCGCTCAGCTGCCGACTATCCCGGGCATGGTCGCCGCCACGCTCCATTTCCGCAGTTGCGGTGACATCGCGAGTGCGCGTTCGACCAGATTGGATGCAACGGCACGAGCCGTCACCTGATCCATCTGTACGCTGAAGACGCCGATATCAACCCTGCACCGAACGGCGCGCACCGAAATGTGTTCCACCTCATCCTCGGCTCGCGCTGCCGCCCATAGCGTGTCGATGAGACATGCCGAACCGCCTTCGAACACCGTTCCCACGCCGGCTGTGATCGTTATCAGCGTCAATTGCATGACTATACTAGTCCCAGATGAGACTGTCCGCATGAACGTCGCCGCTCGCCCGCTCGGCCACAGCCGTGGAACCGTTTTCGGCGGAGACGAGCAGCGGTGTCACAGCACCAAGGACGGCGAGGGAAATACCAATGATTCCGACCCGAACCCGCATGACCATTATCCAATCTGACGAGGGAAGATCTTGTCTTTTTAAGGAGGGAAAGCCGGCAACCTGGGACGTGTCTCAGGTTGCCTGAGACCAATATTCATCACGGCTCGAAGGATGGGAAAGGTTTCGAGGTGGCCGGATCCGCCTATGGACGGAAGCGGCCATCGGCAGTAGGACCGAAATTCGGCTTACGGCCCTGACGTGTAGGTCTGTGCGACGCGGAGCAGGTTACGAGACGTCGGGGCCGCAACGTCAGAGATGCGAACTGGCAGGCCGATGTGGTCTGCGGGGTCAGGGTGAGCTGCGCCGGCGTGTCGGCGAGCAGCCGCTGTAGTCGGGCGCGGCGCTGGGTCAGCGGCAGGTTCAGGATCACTTCCCCGCTGGCGTCGGCGAGCAGGTCGAACAGCACGTGGTGGGCGGGAAACTCGCGCGTCAGCTGAGGTAGGGCACGGCCAGCGGGGTGACGCGGCGCTGCAGGAGGGCGAAGTTGGTGCGGCGTGTTCCCACACGATCAGCTCACCGTCGAGAACCACACCGGGCGGAACGGCGTCGCAGATCGCCCCGGTGATGTCAAATGGTGACGTCGGCTATCGGAACTGTCCGAATGTCTGTCGTATGGCTATCTCCGCGGCTTCGGGCACAAGTTGAACCTCCGGGCCTGGCGCTGCAAGATCTTCGTCGGGTTCGGGACGGCGAGTTACGAACCACGGCGCTGTGAGGTCCAGGGCTGCTCCGCTTGCCGTCGGAATGGCAAGATCGTGCCTCGTGATCAATGATTTCGCTAAGGACGATCTGCACGGCCAGCTCAGGCGGACACGTCAGGCGCTGGTCTGGAAGCTCGAGGGCCTGTCCGAGTACGACGTCCGGCGTCCCTTGACAGCGACGGGGACCAACCTCCTTGGCCTGGTGAAGCACTTGGCGACCCTGGAGGCCTGGTATTTCGGTGAGGTCTTCGGCCGCCCGTACCCGGAGCGGCTGGGGCGATGGCAGGACGCGGACGGCAGCGACCTGTGGGTGACCCCGGGCGAGACCCGCGAGCAGATCATCGACTTCTATCAAGGTGCCTGGGGGCATGCGGACGCGACGATCGAAGAGCTTCCCATCGACGCGCCTGGCCACGTGCCGTGGTGGTCGCGGCCGGAGGTCAAGTTGTTCAACATCATGGTCCACGTCCTTCAGGAGACCACCCGGCATGCCGGACACGCTGACATCCTGCGTGAGCAGCTCGATGGCCGGACCGGGGTGAGGGCTGAGTACGAGGAGCAGATCGACACGGCGGCCCGGGAGGCGTACTGGGCGAAGATCGAGCGGGCTGCGCAGGAAGCGGCCGGCGGCTCGCATCATGCTGACCTATCCGACACACATTGAAGTAGCAGGGCACGAGCAGCAACCCCCTACCGTCCAGGTGGAGGTCACGCTTGGCGATGTAGTCGGTGATCGTCAGGACGCCGCCGTCGAACCTGGCGGTCGGGTGCAGGTCGTTGAGCAGCGCCGACAGGCCCTGGTTCAGCAGCCGTCGGGACCGCAACGCCCGGTCGGCATCGAACGCGGAGCGGATCACGTTCCACAGGGGCAGGATCGCGAGCCGGTAGTAAAGCTGGAGGCCGGCCCCGAGCTGGCGCAGGGCGGTCACGTCGCCGGCCGCCAGATCCGCGACGGCCGGCGAGAGCCGGACCCCCGTCGACCGGAGCGTCGCCAGGTCGGTGGCGAGTCTGGCCTTGGGCGTGCGCAGCAGGGCGTCCAGTCCCGGCTCGAACCCGCCGGCCGCCTCGATCGGGGTGAGGAAGTCCGGGAAGTAGCCCACCGGCGGGTTGATCGACAGCGGCAACGCAACCTCGGCCCGGTGACCGTGGCGCTGATGCAGCAACCCGTACGTTCGTTGCCGCCACCCGGCCAGCAGCGGATCCTGGCACCGGAACCGCAGCCAGTGCATGCTGAGCATGCTTTCCCACAGCGGATCAGGCGCACAGGCGATCCGGGTGCGGACGAGGTCCGCAGCGGTAGAGTGAATCCGAAGCATGACGGTCCCCCGGTCGACTGGACGTGCGTCCAGTCTGACGGCCGTCCAGCCGTCACGATTCCGCCAACCGGATCACGACGACCGACTTCGGGCCGGCACCGTCGGAACAGGGTGTCCTCTGCGGAGGGTCGAGAGGTTGCGGCCCGTGATCGGCGGCCACAAAGACCGCCGGCTATGAGCAACTTCGTACAGCTCCGTCTACGAGGGATGGCTAGGTGCGCAGCCTACGGCCCAACTGCAATGGCAGGGGTACCCCGCCTGTCAGTCCACATCGAAGACTCCGGTGCCCCAAGATGCTCTTCAGCGCGGGCTTCAGCGCCTCGTCGGCATCGCGCGTGGCTGCCTCAAACCGGCTCTAATTACGACGGAAGTCAATGCTTGGGCATCAACCCAAACAAGGTCGACAACTTGCCGTTTGACCAGAGCATCGGATCCCTGACCGGTGAGTTTGCACTACAGCGTAACGAGATCGACAGGACCGCGGCGTCCGTCCATGATCGCGCGATGAAGAAAATCTTGCGCAGGGCCGGCATCGCGGCGGTCATCGCAACTGTGATGGCCCTCCTTGCCCCGTCGACCGCGTTCGCCGTGTCGAACCTGCCCAACACGCTGCGGCACTATTCGGGCTCGCGCGGCACCGGGGTGATGCCCATGCATAACTCGAGCCACCAAAAGATCGGCGAATACTCGCTCGAGGTCAACTACTGGTACACCCCGGGGCAGAATTGGTACAACCTCGAGGTGAGAGTCTGCGTGTGGGATCGCCTCGCCAACGGGCGAGGCGTGATCGCCCGCGTCCTGATGAAGTACGGTTCGAACTCCAGTAAGGAGGTCGGCAAATTCAAGGCCTCCGGCGGGTGCACTCATCAGACGGTGTACCCGTACAGCACGTCGCCCGTCTGGGCCGTCGATGTCGACTTCGGCGAGGACTGGGCCGGTACGACCTACCAGTACGCCGGAAACTACGACCGGTTCACGTCGGAGAAACTGCCGTACTGGCCGTACTTCGGCACCAGCTAACCGAACCAGGAGAAACACCGCGCCGGCGGTGACAGCGCAAAACACTGTCACCGCCGGCGCTTTTGACGACCGGCGAGATCTCAGCGCACTTCGCCGAGATCTACGGCGCCTCGGTCAGCAAGGAAACCATCTCCCGGATCACCGACAAGGTCATCGAGGAGATGACCGACTGGTCCCACCGGCCCCTGGACGAGATTTATGCGGCGGTGTTCATCGACGCCATCGTGGTCAAGGTCCGCGACGGGCAGGTGGCGAACCGGCCGTTCTACGCCGCGATCGGGGTCACCCTCGACGGCGACAAGGACATCCTCGGGCTGTGGGCCGGCGCCGGCGGTGAGGGTGCCAAGTTCTGGATGAGCGTGCTGACCGACCTGCGCAACCGCGGCGTCAAGGACGTGTTCTTCCTCGTCTGCGACGGGCTCAAAGGGCTGCCGGAGGTCGTCACGAACGTGTGGCCCGCACGGTGGTGCAGACGTGCATCATCCACCTGATCCGCAACACGTTCCGGCTGACGTCCCGCCGGTACTGGGACGAGCTCAATCGCGACATCAAGCCGATCTACACCACCGTCAACGCCACGGCCGCCAGGGCCGCGTTGGACGACCTGGCCGACAAGTGGGGCGGGCGGTATCCGGCGGTGATCCGCCTGTGGGACAACGCCTGGTCCGAGTTCATCCCGTTCCTGAACTACGACGTGGAGATCCGCACCGTCATCTGCTCGACGAATGCGATCGAGTCGCTGCTGTCCGACAGCGGCATGAGCATCGAGCCGATTGCCGACCTCTGCGGCCACTCTGGCACGACTGTCACCGAGAGCGTCTATCGGCACCAACTGCGGCCGGTGCTCCTGAGCGGCGCGGTCACCATGGATCAGATCTTCGGCGCTGATGCGTAGTCACTCAGTTAGTCGCCCAGGTACGACAAGAGGGCATATCCATCGATGAGATATGCCCTCTGATCTCTGTCGGGACGGCCGGATTCGAACCGACGACCCCTTGACCCCCAGTTTTAACAACGATTCTGTCACGCCATGCCGAGACAGGCTGAAACGTCTATTGAAAGGGACGGGAAAGGGTGACAGGAGATGCTGTTCCGTCCCGCGCCCTGCCGCCTCATCCGCAGGTTGCGATCTTGTCCGTTACCGCGCTCGTTACCGCGGATCGTCAAGCACTTTCCATGCCAGCCAGTCCTAACGGCTCCTGCATCGCCTCGATCGTCGACGGCTCCGATCATCGATCGGCAGACTGGTGCGGGTCCGACGACACCGGCGGGGCACGCCGTCCATTCCAATCCCGCCTCTGATTTCCGGGCCGTCGGCTCCCCGGCCGTAGCCGGGATCACCGAGACCAGGGCACCGACCATGCCGGGCATCCCCACCAGAGCGATTCCATGCCTTCGTAACACTCAGCGTATCCAATCTTTTGAATCGTTCATCCGCTCCGACACCGCGGCCTCCGGGCGCAGTCGACAGCCCGCGAAGACACCCGTGAGTGACGTGACGTCACGACCGCGTGTGACGTGGCATCTGACCAGGGCCCGTGGTAAGTGCTGGTCCGGTCTTTCGGGTGCACCACCAGACGATCGCGGCGATGACGATGACGACAAAGGCGGGAACGAGCTGGTACGACGTACCGACCCCGGACGAGCGGTCCTGCAGTGCGCCACCCAGATCCATGCGGAAGTACGTGGCCAGGAGGAGGCTGACGGTGTTGAAGATGGCGTGCAGCATGATCGCGATCTCGAGGCCGCCGGTGCGCCAGGTGATGATGGCCAGACTCGCCCAGAGCGCCAGATACCAGGTGTTGATGTACAGATCCGTTGAGGCGTGAGCGGCCGTGAACAGCACGCTCGTGATCACCACCCCGGCGATCAGTCCTGCCCGCGGGCTGCGTGTCCAGCTGCCGATGACGCGGAAGATGAGCCCCCGCACGCCGTATTCCTCGCCGGCCGACTGCAGCGGGGTCAGGAGGATCGTGGCGATGAAGAAGGCGAGGAGGTCGGTGTGCGACCACGGGGCCGCCTCGGTGGGCGTGAGGGCGGCGAGGGCGGCGACGATCAGCCAGATGGGACCGAAGACGAAGAGCGCTTTGCCGAACAGGTCGAAGCGGAACCGCGACGTCACGGAGTGCAGGGACGCACCGGGCACACCGTAGAGCCACCGTTGAATCAGCATGCTCCACGGGATGAGCAGGGCGAGGGAGATCATCGAACCGGCGTGTTTGAGCGGCGTGTATTCGGTGCGGCCCTCGATTGGCGGCGTCCTGTCGAACTGCGCGTCGATGAGCGTGGTCGCCACGCCGATGAGCGTTGGGAAGATGACGAACCCTGCCAGCAGGAGGATGATCGCGAGAATGCCGCGACCGACCCGGCGTTTGTCGCCGGCGAGGACCCGGTGGTACTCCACTCCAGCTGGAACTGACGGCCCATTGCGGGGCTCGCCCGGATTGATCAGCCAGTTCGGCTTGTTCATCGTGGTCATGACTTCCTCTTGTGGATGTGGTTATTTCCCGAGGTGGTCGAGCGCGCTGAAACGCAGGCGGAGTGCCCGCTCAGTGCTCCCGAATATGGCGCCGACAGCGAGGGCGAAGTTGAGCCAGATCGGTAGGTGGATGGGCGATTCGAAAGTTCCGATGTTTTCGGCGATCGGGGGGGCCTGCGAAATCGGTTCGGCGAGCTGCAGCAGGTTCAGGCCCACGCCGATGAGGAGCATCAGCACCGAGAGGACACCGATCGAGCGGCTCAGCGCCGGGTGATTGCGTTCGAGGCGGGCCCGGCGTCCTTCGGCGGACTTCGGATCGGGAATGAGCTGGTGCTCCGCGCCGGTGGTGGTGACGTAGTGGCAGCGCTTGAGCCCGAATGCGCTGATCGCCACTTCGATGGTGCCGCCCTCGACGGGGAAGGCCGCCGGGAGTTTGGACTCGGCGTGGTGTCTGCCGTCGAGGTACAGGTGCGCTCTCGCCTTGCCGCCTTCCGGGTCGGTCCGGCGTGGGATGTCGACGGCATAGACCGTCTGCCGACCATCCCGGTGGGGCAGCGGGAGGTAGAACAGTGCGCGGAAGGGCAGCTGCCACCAGCGGAGGCGTTTCAACGCCCGCCCGTCTCCGGCCTTGATGCGCTTGGCCGCCCGCCGTTGCCGCCAGTCCTCCATCACGTTCCCCCTCCCCCGCCGTACCTGCCACGTCTCACTAATACGCTGTGCTAGTGGCAAAGCTAGCACGGCGTGCTAGTACGATGTGACAGGAGGTGGCAGGTGACACAGGACGACAGGAGCACCGGCTCACGGGAACGGATCCTCGCGGCTGCGGCGGCGATGGTCGCCGAGGATGTGACCGCCAGGCTGAGCGTGCGCGCGGTCGCGGCACGGGCCGGGGTGAGCACGGGCTCCCTCAGGTTCCATTTTCCGACACAGCGCGCGCTGCAGGAGGCCGTGCTCGCCAGAATCTACGAACACGTGTTCCCTGACGACCCGATCCGCGACCGATCGCTACCCGCCCGGGATCGACTGGTCAACTGTCTCCGGCAGGTGCTCGCCCCCGCCGGCGTCGGGAAGCAGGCACGTGAGGCGTGGGGCAAGGCGTACGAGATGTTCATCGCACCCGAACCGACCGAACAGGTACGCGCGGCGTATCTCGCCATGGAGCGCGAAGGGTGGCGCCGCATCGAGTACTGGCTGACGGTTCTCGCCGACGAAGGCGCGCTACCCAGGGAAGACCACGCGCGCCGAGTGAGATTCCTGCTCACCGTCCTCAACGGGCTCTCGATCGAACGAGCCCTACCCGCCGAGGAGTCGATCCTGAGGTCCGAAACCGAGACCCTCTACACGGCCGTTGACTGCGTCCTCAACGCCCGAACCGCATGAGAAAGCCACCCCGTGTTCCAGTTGTCCCCATTCCGGTGGCACCCCGACGCGGTGACACCGCACCGGGGTCACTTCCGACGCGTGGGTAGACTGGACCTCACACCCATGTCAGGTGAGAACGGGGAGGTAGAGGTGACCGCCATCATTCGAATCGGTGAACTCGCCGCCCGTACCGGGGTGAGCGTGCGATCCCTGCGCTACTACGAGGAGCAGGGACTGCTGACCAGCCTGCGCAGCCCGAGCGGTCAGCGCCGCTACGCCGAGAGCCAGGTCGAGCGGGTCCTTCTCATCCAGCGACTGTTCTCCGCCGGCCTGAGCAGCCGGACGATCGTCGACCTGCTGCCCTGTGTCGAATCACCGGGTGAGGAAACCTCCGACGCGGCCGCAGGGCGGATGCGCCAGGAGCGCGACCGGCTCGATCGGCACATCGAGGACCTGATCCGGACCCGCGGCGAACTCGACGATCTGATTGCCGCCAACCGCGCTCACCGCCGGGAACACGCCCGCGTCTGACCCGGGTCGTGACCCGATCCGCTGGGACCGGACCGATACCGACCGGTCGGCCCACCGCGTCGTCCATGCGATTCGGGTACAGGTTCGGTGGGTGGATGGCCGGCTCATGCGGGGGTGCGACATCGCCGCTGTGGCGTAAGCGACTACGTGTGCAAGCGGCGCCGGTGACTGCCACGCCGGCGCCATCCGGAACTGGCGTGTCGGTGGACACGCCATTTCCGGACAAGGCGTGCCGTGCCATCGGTAGGAGCGGACACGATCTCCCGGACCGATCGGCCTCGGCGGTGATCAGGCGGGGAACGTGATGACCACCTTGCCGGTGGCGTGACCGCTTTCGACGGCGGCCACCGCCTCGGCGGCCTGGTTGAAGGAGAACGAGCGGGTGATGTGCGGATCGATCGTGCCGGCCACCATCAGTGCGGCGACCGTCTCGAGCCCTGATCGGTCGAGCCGGCGGACCACGAACGTCCCGCCCAACTCCGGCACCGACACGTCGGCAACGGAGATCAGCCGCTTGACGTCCTTGACCAGGCCGGCGACCGACCGCAGCGAGTCACCGCCGACCAGATCGATCAAGCCGTCCACGCCGTCCGGCGCCAGCGTGCGGACCTGCTCGGTCACGTCGCCGGCGTTGTAGCTCACGAAGGTGACGCCCAGCGATTCGGCGACCGGCCGTTTGCCGTCACTGCCGGTGCCGATCACCTTCAGGCCACGGGCTGTGGCGAGCTGAGCGGTGACCAGGCCGGTGCTCCCGCCGACGCCGTTGATCAGCACCGTGGCACCTTGCGGCAGGTCCAGACCATCGAGGGCGTCCAGCGCCGTGGTGCCCGAGACGGGAATCGTCGCCGCGCTCTCGTAGGAAAGCTTCTCCGGTTTGCGCGCCACGTTTGCCGCCGGCAGCACGGTCGTCTCGGCGTACGTTCCGGCGCCGTTGAGCGCGAACCCGAACACCGCGTCGCCAACCTGGATGTCGGAGACGCCCGCCCCGACCGCGAGCACGTCACCGGCGGCCTCCATGCCCATCACCTGCGGGAAGGGAACGTGCCCGTTCAGCGCCGGCACGTAGCCGGACCGAAGCAGGCTGTCGAGGCGGGCCACTCCGGCGGCCCGCAGCCTGATCAGGAGCTCCCCCTCCCGCGGCTGCGGATCGGGGCGGTCGACGTAGGTCTGTACCTCCGGCCCACCGAAGGCGTCATATCCGAAAGCTCGACTCATGGTCGCCTCTCTCTGCTCTGCGTTGATGGCCGAACGCTAATTACTGACATCGGCGTCAGGGGCAAGGTCCTGTAGCCGGCGTCACGCTTATCCACGGGGTGTTCGCCGGCAGTCTGGCGACCGTGCCGCGCCACGCCAGCACACCGGTTCGCCCAACACGTTAGGCCGGCGATGAACGGCCCAGCCGCCTCCGAGTGGCGGCCAGACCCCCCTGCTGACCATCGATGACCTCGCCGCCTGGCTGGGCAAGCCCAAGGCCACCCTCTACGCCTGGCACAGCCGAGGCAAGGGACCGCGCGCCATTCGCGTCGGCAACACGCTGCGCTACCGGCGCAGCGAGGTCGAACGCTGGCTCGACGACCACACCGACGCGGAGCGGTGAGCCGTGGCCCGTCCTGAACTGCCCATCGGCACCTGGGGCAAGATCCGCACCGAGAAGCTCGGACCCAACCGGTTCCGCGCACCGGTTCCGCGACTACGACGGCAAGACCCGCGACATCGAGGCCACCGACACCACCAGCCCGGCCGCCGAACGAGCGCTGAAGGTCAAGCTGCGCGACCGCACCACCCCCAACGACGACGAGATCACCCGGGAGACCCGCGTCAGCAGACTCGCCGACCTGTGGATCGAAGAGATCACCACCGAGGAACGGATCGCACCACAGACCATCCAGCGATACGAGACCAGCGTGCGCACCGCCATCCTGCCCGCCCTCGGCAACCTCCGGATCCGAGAGGCCAGCGTCGGCCGCCTGGATCGGTTCCTGCGCGACATCGCCAAGGACCGTCCCTCGGCGGCCGAAGGGGCGAAGGTCGTCCTGAGCCAGATGTTCGCCCTGGCCGTACGCCACGGCGCGATCCCCACCAACCCCGTACGCGACACCGGCCGGCTCCGCAAACCTCGCCGCACGGTCGTCGCCCTCACCGACGAGAATCTCCAGGCCGTCCGGACAGCGATCCGCGACTGGCAGCGACCCGTCCCCGGCAAGCCCGGACCACGGCACAGCGGCGACCTCGCCGACATCGTCGACCTCATGCTCGCCACCGGCGCCCGCATCGGCGA
The DNA here is from genome assembly GCF_040656655.1 of Micromonospora sp. NPDC049799. Classification (NCBI taxonomy): domain Bacteria; kingdom Bacillati; phylum Actinomycetota; class Actinomycetes; order Micromonosporales; family Micromonosporaceae; genus Micromonospora; species Micromonospora sp. NPDC049799. Next base: position 1,819 of record NZ_JBFAMU010000048.1, on the reverse strand, counting down.
GATCCTCGCCCTACGCTGGGAGGACCTGGACCTCGCCACAGAGCGCCCCACCCTGACGATCTGCGGCACGCTCGTCTTCGTCAAAGGTCAGGGCTTCTTCCGGCAACCCTGGACCAAGAGCGACGCCGGCTACCGGATGGTCGTCCTGCCCCGGTTCGCCGTCGGCATGGTCTTGGCCCGCAAGCTCGCCGCCGCCGACAACCCGCATGACGCGATCTTCGCCTCCCGACGCGGCACCTGGCTGTCACCCAACAACGTCCGCCGTCAGTGGCGCGAGGCCCGCGCCGACACCGACCTCAGCTGGGTCATCCCCCACACCTTCCGCAAGACAGTGGCCACCCCCACCTGGTCCCCGGACCCACGCCCTTGGCCACCACTGCACGCGGTTTAGGAAGTGTGGACACGGCCGGAACTCGCAGGGCAGCGGCCTGGCTTGACCTGCCTCGCCACGCTGGCCGCCACGTCCAGGAGCTAACCGCCGTTGACCGTCGTCTCCCATACCAACGGGCACGCAAGGGGCACGCGGGCACGGGCCGACTGTCAGCTTGGGAAGTGGCCAGCATCGGACCTGCGTGCCTCGCTTCCCGCGCTCGGTGCGGTCCCTCACGGCCTCAACTGGCCTTCCGTGGCACAGGCTTATGGCCCGCCAGTGGCCCGTAAGGTCCGAACGGCGAAGACCGCTGGCGCGATCAGCACCACGACCACCCATTGGACAGCCACGTAGGTCGCAACGAGGATTTGAATGAGTAGGTAGTCAAGCGCCAACGGAACATCCGGGCTAGCCGTGGGACCGGCGAGCGGTACCCAGCGTGGCTCTCGTGGCCGCCACAGGAGCCAGCGGGACGGCCCGTTGCGCCGTACGTCGGCCTTATCCCCGGAACCGTCGTCCATGGGGTGATTGTGTCCTACCGGAGGTTTTCCGAGGTGGGGCCGGCGGGACTGGAGCCTGCGACCGAGGGATTATGAGATCAAACTGCCTGTCCCACCGACCTGGGCACCCGGCGGTCTACCAGCGGAAACACCTCTCAACATCTCACACCACTCCCCGCCGTCCGCCGACCTCTTGCGGACCAGATGCGGACTGCTCACACTGCGAAGCCGGCATGTGCGGCACTCAGTCGAGGCAGAACTCGTTGCCTTCGATGTCCTGCAGCGTGTAGCACGACTCGTTTTCCTCATCGGCATGCTGCAGCAGCACAGGTGTCGCGCCGAGCGCGATCAGCCGTGCGCCTTCGGCCTCAAGTACGGCCAGACGCTCGGCGCCCACGAGCCCGGCGCCGGTCCGCACATCGAGATGCAGCCGATTTTTTACGACTTTGCCTTCTGGGACGCGCTGAAAGAACAGTCGCGGGCCGACGCCGGTGGGGTCGATGCAGGCCGACCATGCGTCCCGCTGCTCGGACGGCAGGGCGAGGTTGTAGTCCTCCCAGCTGGCAAACCCCTTCGGTGGTGGCGGCAAGACGTACCCCAACACCTCGCACCAGAATCGAGCGACGCGCCCAGGCTCCTTGCAGTCGAAAGTGACCTGGAACTTCTTGATCGACTTCATGGCTTCACCCTAACTAGGTCGTTGGCAACCATCGAGCCTCCACTGTCCGGTCAGCTAGGCAGCAGGGTACGCAACAAGCGCACGAGCCTCCCGACGCTGCTGCCATGCCGTCTGCCGCCGACCCACACACCGTGGAGCGGGCCAGGGCCAGGGCGACAAGGTGGAGCGCCCTACTGGACGAGTCTCAATGGTGGCTGTCAAGCGTCCCTGCGGTGGCGGGTCTCCTCGGTCGGGCAGGCATGTTCCTGCCCGGGGTTCTCGGTCGGGTCA